>JBJOON010000053.1:0-10212 GCA_046051235.1 Bacteroidota bacterium | reverse complement strand
AACATTCCAACCACCACATACCACCAGATGAGTTCACGCTTCAGCCAACTTTTGAAAATGAAGGCGAAGGGAAGCATGACCAAGGAGGCAATGCCTAACCTTAAAGCAGCAACTTGATTCGGAGAAAAAACAGGAACCTGAATGCCGTTGGCGTCGATGGCGAACATCCCTCTCTTCATAAGAATGAAGGAGCTGCCCCAGATTATTGCTAAAATGACAATTACTGGAAGGCTTCGCCAATTGCCTTTCATCAATTAGTTCTTAATGAATGAAGAGCAAGTGCCGTTGATACGAAGTAAGTACAATCCGGAAGAAAGTTTGTCTGTTTGAATGTCATTTCTTCCTGAAGTTAAGGTTTCAACTTGAATCACTTTTCCATCTGCAGAAAGGATTTGAGCAACAACAGATTCTTGTGTTGGATTGAAAACATTCAGCAATCCACTTGTCGGATTCGGAAACACTTCGAAAGTCGCAAGGCTGTTTTCTTCAACATTTACAAACGTTGGTGCAAAGCGGTAAACAGTTCCTTCAGCAGGCTCTCCGTTCAACAAAGCATACGATGGAATTCCTTGGGCTGCGAGAACTTCCGCGTTGGTCACAGTTGTAATCGTTGGAGCATCGGTATTTCCGGTTAAGCTGTAAAATCCTTCCCAATCGAATCCTGAATTTTGATTCAGATTTTCAATAAAGGCAGAAGCAGGTGCTCCGAACATATGAATAACACTCGGGTTTGAAATGTTACTTGGTCCGAAATGATATTCGAAGATGTTTGAGTTTTCATACAGCCACAATTGGAAAGAAGTCGTGTTGGTATACGTTCCATTGGCTGCCCAATCTTCGTAGAATCCTACATTCAACCATTCAATTTTGCAGATTTGAAAACCGGGAGGTCCTTCCACCACATAGCTAACCGGACTTACCAGGGTGTCGTTGTCTGCATTCGCGACATCATCAAAGTATGGCAGGAAAATATCACTCAACGAATCGTCTTGAATTCCATATACTGTTGTTCCCAGCTCACCAACATAAAGCGTGGTTATGGTATCATTCGCAGTATAGAAGGTGAATCCCAAAGGAACCGTCCAAGTTGGATCATCCCAGATTTGTCCGCCATCTAAAGAGTTAGCTTCTTGTATCGGAGTGAATGCACTTGAGTACGTGGTAAACAAATAATGAGGCCCAACGGGTAGTTGAGCAAAAACCCCGGCCGAAGCCAGGGTTAAAAAGAATGCTAGTATTTTACTTTTCATTTTAAGAGTGTTTTCATTGAGACGAGAAACCTTAACAAAAGTTACCCTGGCCCTTTGAATTATTTGAATGCATCGAATCCGGTTACATCCAGACCTGTAATTAACAAGTGAATATCGTGCGTTCCTTCGTAGGTAATAACCGACTCAAGATTCATCATGTGACGCATGATTGGATATT
Source organism: Bacteroidota bacterium (assembly GCA_046051235.1). Lineage (GTDB taxonomy): Bacteria > Bacteroidota > Bacteroidia > Flavobacteriales_D > Sanyastnellaceae > CAIZGX01. The sequence continues at coordinate 8,784 of JBJOON010000053.1, read as the reverse complement.
CTCCTGTGATTCCCATTCCGCCTAACATTTGACGTGCGTTGCTAGCAATTGTTTTCGCCATGTCAACGTTGTTGCGTTTCGCCAAAGAAATCATTGCGCTTGTTGCGCGCCCTTCGTTGCGAAGTTGACCTAGACGAAGCGTTAGCAATTGAGCCTTGGTGATTTCAGTAATCATCTCAGCTAATTTCTTTTGTTGCAATTGGAAAGCACCAATTGGCTTGTTGAATTGCATGCGTTCTTGCGAATATCGAAGCGCAACATCGTAGCAATCTAATGCTGCGCCAATGGCACCCCAAGCAATTCCGTAACGCGCGCTATCTAAACAAGAAAGTGGTCCGCCTAATCCAGAACGTCCTGGCAATAAGTTTTCTTTCGGAACTTTTACGTTATCGAAAATCAACTCACCTGTATCGCTAGCGCGAAGGCTCCACTTGCCGTGCATAGTCGGAGTTGAAAATCCTTCCATTCCTCTTTCAACAATAATTCCGTGAATACGTCCTTCTTCGTTTTTTGCCCAAACTACTGCTACCTGCGCGAATGGTGCGTTAGAGATCCACATCTTCGCACCGTTCAACAAATAATGGTCACCCATGTCTTTGAAGTTGGTGGTCATTCCACCTGGGTTTGAACCGTGATCTGGTTCAGTTAATCCGAAGCAACCGATCCATTCGCCAGAAGCCAATTTCGGTAAGTACTTCATACGTTGTTCTTCAGAACCGTATTTCCAAATCGGATACATAACCAAAGAAGATTGAACCGATGCTGTAGAGCGAAGACCGCTATCACAGCGTTCCAACTCTTGCATGATTAGTCCATAAGCGATTTGGTCTAGGCCAGCTCCGCCGTATTCTTCAGGGATATAAGGTCCGAAAGCACCAATGCTAGCAAGGCCAGGCAAAAGGTGTTGAGGGAATTTACAAGTTTCAGCAGCCTCTTCAATAATTGGAGAAACTTCTTTTTTTACCCACTCACGTGCTGCATCGCGAATCAATTTGTGCTCGTCGGTAAGCAGCTCATCCATTAAATAATAATCGTGTCCTTGGTATTGGTCTGTACGCATGGTTTCAAAAGTTTTGGCAAATATAGTAGTGATTAGCTAAAACAATTAATTATCTGAAGCATTCCGTTCATACCAATCATCGGCAGGTAAATTTCTTCCCGAACTTGCGGCTACAGCTAATTCATCGCATCGCTCGTTATATTTATTTCCAGCGTGTCCTTTCACCCAAACGAATTTGACATTGTGCTTGGAAGCCACATCCATGTATCGTTTCCATAAATCAGGATTCTTAACGTTCTTCCATCCGCGTTTCACCCAGCCGGCAATCCATTTCTTTTCTACAGAGTCTACAACATATTTAGAGTCGCTGTAAATGGTAACCGGACTGTTATCGAATTTCAACAATTCCAACGCAGCGCAAACGGCCATAAGCTCCATGCGGTTGTTGGTGGTGAGGCGAAAGCCTTCAGAAATTTCTTTGTGGAATTTTCCTGCCATGAGCACTGCTCCGTATCCGCCCGGACCAGGATTGCCTTTCGCAGCGCCGTCTGTGTAAATGGTAATCTCCATCAGTACCCCAGGAGTTTTACCAAGCGATCAATTTCGCTTTCAATGGGCTTCGTGCTGTCGATAACCAAATCGCAACGGTCGATGAACGGTTCTAGGTATTCTTTCTCTGCCGGACGCACATGATTGTCCCACTGATAACGAACTTCATGCTCGGGATATCCGCGCTGATGAAGATCTCTTCTGATTCGTCTCTCCAAACGCACATCTTCGGGTGCGTTGAGGTAAATCTTGTGATGAAGCTTTTCGAAAATTTCTTCGAAATGAAAAACGAAAAGACCTTCCATCACAATAATTGGCGCAGGTTGTATTGAAATTTTCTTCGGCTCCCACGCTGGATTGTTGAAGTTGTATTCCAAAAATTCAATGGCATTTCCATTGAGCAATTGATTCATGTCGTGAACAAGCCTTTCTTTTTCTATTCCAGTTGGAAGGTCATAATTCACCCATCCGTTCTCGTCTCTGTGCTGCTCTGCCTGTGGTTTATAGTAGTTGTCCTGAGAGACCAATGCAATGTGATTCTCGGGAATATGCTTTTTAAGATTTCGCAGAACGGTGGTTTTACCCGAGCCGCTTCCTCCCGAAATACCTATGATTTTTACTTCACTCATTTTTTCGATTGCTGCTTGATTAATTCGAAAATTTTCGATTGTGCTTCTTCTGCATTTTCAATACACAGAAAAGAACCCTCTCCAAATTGAGAAATCTTCTCCAAATTTTCTTTCGCGAATTTACTTCCTTTTACCACAATGACGGTGGTGTGAATTTTACGTTTGTTCGCGAGGCGGACGAGCTTTTCTATTCGCTTTTCATCTTCAGGTTTAAAGGCGCCGTCTGTAATGACATACAACTGATTGTTTCCTGCTTCAATTTTCGATTTGCGCAACATACGGAAAGCAGCGTTGAAACCGGCTGTTCCGCTCGTTTGACCATTCGGCTTCTTTCCTTCCAACAACAATCCGAGATCACTTATCTCATTTCCTTTTGTAGTATTCAAAAGCACCTTTGCTTTTTCTGAATACGTCAGAACTGAGAGTTGATCGGTGGCACGCATGACACCCGATAATGAAGAAAGTGCTTGTTTCGTTAACGGCCATTTGTCTCCTTGCGCCATCGATCCGGAAATGTCAATCAAGAATGAAATGTTATTCGGAACGAATTCTTTTTCGTCGAAAGTTTTATTTGGAATAGGCTCGGTAACAACAATTTCAGGAAGCGAATCGACAGGAACAATTTCAACAGGAGGAAGGACAACTTCTTTTTTCTCCAATTCGAAAACGAATCGGTGATTGTATAAGTTCACTTGTGTGGTCAGCGATGCGCCCGTGTATCCGGTCTTACCTGCATAGAGCGTGTAATACCCGATGGGAATTGCTGCATTCACTTCACCGTCTTTATTTGTTTTTTTTGTAAGTTGAAGAATGCGTTCTTCAATCACTTCAACATCGGCATCTTTAATGGGTTTGCGTGTTGCCTTATCTAGGACTAAAACATCCAATGAAAATTCGCCGCAGCACTGTGTCGGTTTTTCGTTGAAGTGCGGACAAGGAAGGTCTTCGGTGAGGTTTACGTAGGTAACTTCAGCTCGAATGGTAAGCGGAGTAGAAACACTTTGCGAAGCGAAATAGATTGGAATAACCTCTTTGAACTTTCCTGTTTTTCTCGGATTGAATTTGATGCGAATCACCAAGCTGTCTCCGGGCTGCACGTCTTTGGTAGAATACAACACTTGAAAATTCGGAGAGAAGTCTGCGCGAAGTAAATGGTCTGTTTTCGTTCCTTCATTCCAAACAACAATGTCGGTAACACGTTCGGTGTACTTCGTAAATACGCCGTAGTTCACGCTTTGCTCGCTCCATCGCAATTGTGCGCTGGCATTGAAACACAACAGCGTGCAAACAAGGAAGAAAATTTTATTTGTGTTGAAGTAATGCATCGGCCAATTTTCGATCGTTCGCAAGTCGTGGAATTTTATTCTGTCCCCCAAGTTTTCCTTGCGATTTCATGTATGCATTGAATGCTCCGTTTTTTACGGGAGTAATTTTCAGCTTCTGTAAAACGCTTCCAACAATGAGGTCTTTGTAGTAAACATTTTGCTCTTGCATTTTATTGTCTAGCAAAGTTTGAAGTGCATTCAAATCTGGAACTTCACCCTTGAACTCTATGATCCATTCGTGATAGGGAAGTCCCTCTGTCGGCTGCACCTGTGGCGCAACGTGGAATTCATTCACGGAAAATGAAAGCTGCGCTAATGCGTGAGACATGGCTCTGTCAACTTCTTCACCAATAACGTGTTCTCCGAATGCACTGGTGAAATGTTTGATTCTTCCCGTGACTAAAATGCGATACGGATTTAACGAAACAAACTTCACAGTATCTCCAATGCTATATCCCCAAAGGCCAGCATTGTTGCTTAAGATAAGCGCGTAATTCACGCCCAACTCCACTTCATGAAGGGCATAACGTTTTGGATTTTCCGAGAAGTATTCTTCTGCTTTGATGAATTCGAAATAGATGCCGCTGTTAATGTTTAAGCGAAGTCCTTCGGCCTCTTGACTGTCTTGATAGGCAAGGAATCCTTCGCTTGCCGGATATAATTCTATGGTTGGAATTTCTTCACCAATGAGTTCTGCAAATCGCGATTTGTATGGAGCGAAATTCACTCCGCCGAAAACGAACAATTCAAAATTCGGAAATATTTCTTTGATGGTTTGCTTTCCTGTTTTTTCAAGCAACAATTCGAAATACATCTGCACCCAACTTGGAATTCCTGAGATGAGACGCATGTCTTGCTTGCAGGTCTCTTCAACAATTCTATTGATCTTCGTTTCCCAATCTTCAATGCAATTGGTAGCGTAGGAAGGCAGGCGATTCTTTTGCAAATAGGCAGGAACGTGATTGGCCACAATTCCCGAAAGTCTTCCATAGGGAATGCCCGATTCTAGTCTACTCAATTCAGGACTTCCTTGAAGGAAGATCATCTTTCCATCTACGAATTTCGATTGACCTGTTTCACCAATGTAGTTCAACAGCGCATTGCGCGCGGAACCAATGTGGTTGGGCAAAGATGCTTGAGTAAGTGGAATGAATTTCGTTCCACTGGTAGTGCCTGAAGTTTTACAGAAATATCTCGGCATGCCTGGCCAAAGAACAGAAAGCTCTCCGGCTTTCGCACGCTCCATGTACGGCAACAATTCTTCATAATCGCGAACAGGAACAGCTTGTGTCCATTCGGTGTGATTCGAAATATTCTTGAACTGATGATCGTTTCCGAATGCCGTGTTGTGTGATTCGTGCAACAAATTTCTCAACACTTTTTGCTGCAATTCTTGCGCATGTTCGTTTTCATTCAACAATGATTTTCGAATGCGTTTTCCTAGCCAAAGACTGGCGCTTGACTTGATTGACATGCGTTATTGCTTAATGAAAATTTGTGCAGAAGCGTGATTCGCTTGAGTCACACGAACGGTATAAATTCCCGAAGAAAATTCTGAAATGTTTAGTTCAATTTTTGAGACTTCGGTATTGGTTTTTTGCAATTGCATGCGTCTGCCAGTTTCGTCGAATACTTCGATGGTAGCCGTTTCTTTTTCATTCAAGAGAATGGAAAGAGCTTCGTTTGCTGGATTCGGAAAAATTTGAAACGGTTGACCGAATGATTGTTCGGTTATGTTTGAAACAGGGCCGAAATTCATGCGAATCATTGGAGTTCGTGTCAGGTAGAAAAGATCGGTGTTTGAATTGTTGAAACGAACCCATGCGCTTAAGTCTTCTGACTTTCCCGACAATCCGATTACCGCTTGAAAGGCACTGCTGGAAGAACCAACAGCAACGAGATATAAACCTTGCGACAGGTACACAGGTGAATCGAACGACAGAACTTTCATGCTAGCATCACCGAATGCATTGATATCGGCTTCAGTAATTGCGAAATCTTGTGTTGAAGCAATAGCGCCTCCAATTCCTGTTGAAAGAGAGAATGAGAAAATTGTTGCGTAAACGGAAGTGGGTAGAGTTGTTCCTTCGCCAATGGCAACGCTCACGCTGCAGAGTTGCTGTCCGGAAGGAAGTAAATAAACTGCCCCCATTTCAAACGGCGCGTCGGCGAATGCTTCTGAAGGAAGGAACATGGAACCTAAACTGTTTTCGTCACGAGCGTATGTAACAGGAGTTATCTTGAAGTGAAGGGTGTCGAGACTGTTTTCTGTATTTTCATCGGTCTCGTTTTGAAGACTGTTGAAGTAAACGCTGTAATCAGAAACGACTTGCTCCATTTGAAATTCTCCAGAAACTAAATCAGAGTTAGCGCCAGGGTCTAAGGAAGGCAAGACTGGAGAGGCATTTTCATACAAAAGCGCACCTGAATTGTCATTCATTACACGCGCATTTAACGCGATGTTGGTTTGTGTATTTGTTCCGAAATTGAATACGTTGCTATTCAAATGTAAAAGCGGGGCGAATGCGCTAGGATACTGCGTGTATTCCATCATTTCAAATCCAGTGGTGTGATCGGGATTATTGAAATCGAAATCGCCGTATGAAGAATTTTCAATGAGCAAATCATTTGCAAATCCTTGCACCAAACGAACATCATCGAGTTGCCAGAAGTAATACAAACCGTCGTAAACAAAACGCAATTTCACATTGCTTTGGTTTCCTGCAGCTGCAGGTAAAGGCATGCGAACGGTCTGAGTGTTTTGAGTTGTGATTCCCTGATTAAGAACATTCGCGTAAAGAACTTCCCATGAACCGTTGGCAATGGAAATTTCAACCCGTGTATTTCCTAAATAATAACGAATGTATTGTTCGAATTCTAAAGCAACATTCGCAAATCCGGTAAGGTCAATAGAGGCGGTTGTTAAGTATGCGAGGTGCGGACCGGGGGCCTGTCCCGTTCCGAAATTATTGACGGTACATGGATTCAAATTGTTGTCCCAATAGTTTGAATCAAAGATGACAAATCCATTGGCAGACGTTGAGCTTGCAATGGCTTCTCCCACATTTCCAGCTGGAAGACATGAACCTCTTGATCCAACCAACTGATTCGGGTTTGTTGAAGGACCGCGGTATTCCCACAGAGCAAGTGCTGGTGCACCAGAGTTGTTCCAATTGGCAGGAATGCCGTTAGCGAAGTCTTCCGACCAAATGACCGTCTCTCTGTTGGAAGGGTTTGAGGCCTCGCGCGAATGAATGTAAGTTCCTGGAGCCGACAGGAATTGTCCTTCCACATAAAATGAAAATAAGATAAGAGCACAGGTTAAAAAGCTTCTCATGTTATAGCGTGTATACAACAAAGGTATTGTTTAGGTTCATGAGCTTCAGAGTGAAAATACGTGAGCCATGAACACCCGAATAGTTAGCAAGTATTTCTTCCGAATTCCAATTGATGGCGGTTACTGTTATGCTTTCTGCAAAAGGTACATCGGTGCCGAAGTATTTGAAAATGGCTTCTTTGGTGCACCAGATGGCGGTTCGTTCTTCGGTGGATTGAAATTGGTTCAATTCATCTGCATTGCAGAATTTATGGGCTATGCGGTGAATGCGCTCTTCAACGGTTTGAATGTCGAGCCCAATTTCTTCTTCGTGAGAAATTATTCCAACAAGTTTTCTATCGTGTGAAATGCTAATGAATCGACCATTGCGCAGAACCGGTTTGCCGAATTCATTGTATTGAAGTTGGTCTTCTAGCTTCGCTTCTTTCAACAACAACAATGTCGCAAAGCGCTCGATATTTCTGCGATTGGGAAGTCTGTTAGGGAAGGGGTTTCCTGATTTTTCGGCTAAGTCCATCCATGTATCTTCCGACTCTGTTAAGTGCCAGAGGAGAATGTTCTTGTTTGAGGAGAGTGGCCAAAGGGGCATGAAAAATCTTTTTGCTAAGGTATTCAACCTTTTGTTTAATGTTCTGTTTATACCTTTGCAAACTAATAATTGAAATAATGAGCCAAACACTCACAAGTACAATGAACTACAAAGTTAAAGACATGTCTCTCGCAGAGTGGGGACGTAAAGAAATTTTATTGGCGGAAGCTGAGATGCCAGGACTGATGTCCTTACGCACTGAGTTCGGAGCCAGCAAACCACTGAAAGGCGCTCGCGTTGCGGGATGTCTTCACATGACTATTCAAACAGCCGTTTTAATTGAAACGCTTGTTGAATTGGGTGCTCAAGTTTCTTGGAGCTCATGTAACATCTTCTCTACACAAGATCACGCTGCTGCTGCAATAGCTGCTGCAGGAATTCCTGTGTTTGCTTGGAAAGGCATGAACGAAGAAGAATTCGATTGGTGTATTGAACAAACGCTTCACGCTTTCGAAGGCGGAGAGCCATTGAATATGATTTTAGATGACGGCGGTGATTTGACGAACATGGTTTTCGATCGCTTCCCTGAATTGGCTGCTGGTATCCGCGGTATTTCTGAAGAGACTACAACTGGAGTTCTTCGTTTGTACGATCGTGAAAAGAACGGAACGTTATTGCTTCCAGCAATCAACATTAACGATTCTGTAACGAAGAGTAAATTCGACAACAAGTACGGATGTCGTGAGTCTTTGGTAGACGCGCTTCGTAGAGCTACTGACTTAATGATGGCTGGTAAAGTTGCAGTTGTTGCTGGTTACGGCGATGTTGGAAAAGGATCTGCTGACTCTTTGCGTAATGCAGGTGTTCGCGTAATCGTTACTGAAATTGATCCAATTTGCGCGCTTCAAGCGGCTATGGAAGGTTATGAAGTTAAGAAAATGGATACTGCAATTGCTGAAGCTGACATTGTTGTTACAGCAACCGGTAACCACCAAATTATTGTTGGAAAGCACTTCATGGCTATGAAGCACAATGCAGTGGTTTGTAACATTGGACACTTCGACAATGAAATTGATATGGCTTGGTTGAACAGCAACTACGGAGCGTCTAAAGACACCATTAAGCCGCAAGTTGACAAGTACACCATAGAAGGCAAAGACATTATTGTTTTAGCCGAAGGCCGCTTGGTAAACTTGGGTTGTGCAACAGGACATCCTTCGTTTGTAATGAGTAACTCATTTACGAATCAAGTATTGGCTCAGTTAGAGTTATGGTTACACCGCGATAACTATGAGAACAAAGTTTATGTGTTGCCGAAGCACCTTGATGAAAAGGTTGCTATGTTGCACTTAGCGAAGATTGGTGTTGAGTTGGAAACATTAACACAAAGTCAAGCAGATTACATTGGGGTTCCA
>JBJOON010000052.1:0-15930 GCA_046051235.1 Bacteroidota bacterium | reverse complement strand
AATTTAAAACACCGCCGTAAGAAGTGACTACCCAAATCTCGCCCAATGAATTTTGAATGAAATCGAAAAGCACATTTTCTTCGTCAGGAATTCGATAGATTTCTTCCCACTGATTGTTCTTCAACTTCCATATTCCTTTTTTGGAAGCCACTAGAATTTCACCCGATAGGCTTTTACGAATCCGCTTGATGTTTTCACCCTGAAAGAAAAGTGTCATGTTATTTTCTTCAAAGGCGTTGTTTCGGTATTCAATCAATCCTCGCTCAGTTCCAATAAGTAAGTTGTTCGGATTTAGAAGTGATGTTGTTGACGCATCGTTTAATTCTCCGGTGTACTTGTGATTCGTGAACGTGTTACCCTCTAAAACAGAAATTCCACCAATAGATCCGAAAACGATTTGTTCGTTTTGAAGCTGCTGTATACAATTGATTTGATTGTTGATGAGTCCGTCGGTTCTGCTGAAATTTACGAAATCATTTCCGTTGAATTTTGAAGCTCCACCGAGAGTTCCAATCCAAACATATCCCTGCTTGTCTTGCTGCATACAACGCACTTGTGTTTGCGCCAAACCTTCTTTCAAACTATATTGAATGAAGGAGAATTGCTGTCCAAATGCTAGCGCAGGAAGCAATATAAAAACCAGTGATATGTATTTTGAAAAGCGCATGATTACTCTTGTATCTTGTCTAAAAACTCTTGAAGTTTTCTTCTTGAAACAGGCACTTGATCGCCGTTTGAAAGAACCACCACGTTTCCTTCTGTTCGATTGAATTCTTTCAGGTGAAAAGCGATATTCACAATGTGCGATTTGTGCACCCGCATGAACATGTGCGAATCCAATTTTTCTTCGAACGATTTAATGTTTTTACTGCTCACGTATTTTTTTCCATTTACACAATACAACGTCGTATAATTCTCGTCGGCTTCCAAACGAATAAGCTCATTGTTGCGAAGAATAACAAAACCATCTCTTGTAGGAACTATGGTCTTATCGAAGTTGCTGTGTAAGGCAATTTCCTGAAGAACACGATTGATTTTATTTTCATCCAATCCTCCTGTTTGTTGTTCTTGGTTTTTTACAGCTTTGGCAACAACATTCTTTAACTCATCAATATCAATAGGTTTTTCGAGGTAGTCAAGTGCATTCTCTTTGATTGCCTTTACAGCATACTCGCGAAAGGCTGTCGTAAATACAACTTGGAAGTTTCGCTCTTTCACTTGTTCCAAGAAAGCGAATCCATCTGCCTCGGGCATCATAATGTCTAGAAACACGAGTTCAACTTTGTTCTTTTCGCACAGCTCTAAGGCTTCTTTTACCGAAGCGGCTTCACCGATGAGATCAATATGTTCACTGGCATAATCTTCCAACAACATTTTTAAATTCTCTCGTGCGAAAAATTCGTCGTCAACCAGTATCGTTTTTAGTTTTCCCATAATGTCTTGGCTTCAATGCTTGCAAATTACGAAGGAAAATGCAGTTTGAGAGAATGATTATCTTTGCAAACATGACGGATGCAGGATCGAAGACTATAGGTGTATTAGGAGGCGGTAGTTGGGCTACTGCTTTGACGAAACTTTTGAGTCAATCTCAAGCGCATGTGCATTGGTGGATGCGCAACGAGGAGGCTGTAAAGCACATTCAAGAGTTTGGTCACAATCCCAACTACATTCAAAGTATTGAATTCGATATGGAGAAGGTTCATGTTTCTTCGAATCTTCAAGAGGTAGTTAACGCTTGTGATGTTTTAGTTGTAGCTATACCTTCTGCTTTTGTGCATTCTGCTTTTCAAGAGGCTAACGTAGAAGGTTTGGAGAATAAAGTTCTATTTTCAGCCATCAAAGGGGTAATCAATGAGTTCGATGCAATCCCCGCGCGTTACTTCCATAAAAATTGGAATGTGCCTTATGAGAACATCGGAATTATTTGTGGTCCTTGTCATGCGGAAGAGGTGGCCCTTGAGAAATTATCTTATTTAACCATCGGTTGCTCTGATTTAGAAAAGGCCGATTACATGGCCGAACAGTTGAAGTGCAGATTTATTAAGACAACTACCACAGAGGATGTTTTCGGAACTGAGTTATCAGCCATTCTGAAGAACGTATATGCTGTGGCATCGGGTATTTGTCACGGTTTGGGTTACGGAGATAATTTTCAGGCGGTATTGGTAAGTGCTGCTATTCGTGAAATCGAGCGATTTATTGACGCCGTTCACGAAGTCCACCGCGACGTGAAGTCTTCCGCTTACCTCGGAGACTTGCTCGTAACGGCGTATTCTCCGTATTCACGGAATAGAACCTTCGGAACCATGGTAGGCAAAGGATACAGCGTGAAATGGGCTACGATTGAAATGAACATGGTTGCAGAAGGTTATTACGCAACGCGAGGCATTCACGAAATCAATAAAAAGTTCAATGCCGAAATTCCCATTGCCGATGCCGTTTACCGCATTCTGTACGAGAAGATTTCTCCGGCAATGGAAATGAGAATCCTTGCGGATAAGCTGAGCTAGTTTTTTACAAAAGCAACGCATTGTCTTCGGAAGTAGTCTTATCTTCGAAGACCATGTTTCCCCAACGAAGAGCACTCATATTTATTCTGATTTTTCTGGCAGGTATGCCAGCGATTATCTCTTCGCAAATTTCTTTCATTCAGAACAAAGGCCAATGGCCTTCGCAAGTCAAGTATAAAGCCGAGATTCCCGGAGGATCCTTCTGGATTCAAACCAACGGATTCGCTTATCAATTGTTCGATTCAACCGTCTTTGTCCCAGATCATAAACCCCAAGCGCTTCCTGAAACGGTAACAACTTTGTTCTTCCTTCAACAATTGGAAAATGCAGAATTGAATCAGGCAGAAGAAGATGATGAGTTGCCGGGTTATTTCAATTATTACTTAGGTTCCGATTCAACAAAATGGAGTGACCACGTCAAGCGATTTCAGAACATCAATTTTCAGAATGTATACGAAGGTATAAACTTGCGCGTTCTTGGAAAATCCAAGTCCATCAAATATCAATTCGAACTTGCTCCCCACGTAAATCCAAATCTCATTTCTTGGCATTACCACGATTCACTTCAACTTGAATTAGACACCTCTGGGTATCTCATTACACATCATCTTCTCGGAAGAATCTATGAATCGAGACCTTTTGCTTTTCAATCGGTAAACGGACATCTTATCGAAGTGAATTGTCATTATGTTTTGGAGGGTAACCGTATGCGTTTTCAATTGGGAAACTACGATTCTAACTATGCCTTAATCATAGATCCTGAGATTGCTTTCTCCTCATTCATTGGTTCAGCAGCCAACAATTTCGGATTTACGGCATGTGATGATTTAAGTGGAAATCTGGTATCTGGTGCAAGTGTGTTCTCAAACAATTACCCAACAACTGCCAACGCATACAGTTCAACTTTTAATCCAACTATTGGAAATTATTTCGACGTCGCAATTTCGAAATTCGATGCCACAGGTTCAGGTCTTTTGTATAGCACTTATTTAGGTGGACAAAATCAAGAAACGCCGCACTCTGTTGTAGTCGATAACCTCGATCGGATTATTGTATTCGGTGTAACGGGCAGCATTGATTTTCCTACGTCTATGGGTGCTTATCAACCCGTTTTTGCGGGTAGTAATCCTGTTATGATGTCGACTTTTTTTACAAGCGGACATCCAGATGGATGCGATTTTTTCGTTACAAAATTTAATGCAGGTGGAACTTTAGCGGCCTCTACTTTTTTGGGTGAAACGGCTATTGACGGCTTGAACTATGCGAATGAGTTGTTTTACAATTATGGCGATGCGTTTCGCGGAGAGGTGAACGTAGATAACAACAACAATATTTTTATCGGATCGTGTGTTCGAGGCAATGCCGATATCGCAGGTGCTTCAACACAATCGAATTATGGTGGGGGAGAAAGCGATGGGTATGTTGCAAAATTGAATCCCAGTTTAAATATGCTGCTATGGGCCTCTTATTTCGGTGGGTCAGGTGCCGATGCTATTTATGCGTTGGAGTTTGCAAACGACGGAGACATACTTTTAGCAGGAGGAACGCAAAGTCAGAATTTCCCTTTTTGCTCGGGTGGTCAAGATCCCAATTGGAATGGAGCGACCGATGGCTTCATTCTTCGAATAGATGCAAATACATTTACACCTGTTGCAGGAACATTTATTGGAACAGGTGAATACGATCAAGCCTATTTTCTTCAAACCGACCTTGCCGACAATGTTTATTGCCTTGGACAAACAACGGGTTCAATGGCCATAACGCCCGGTTTATATGGCCAAGCAAACAGTGGACAGTTTATTCGACAATACAATCCAAATTTAAACACCCTGAATTGGAATACCACCATTGGAACCGGAAGTGGCGAGATTGATATTTCCCCAACGGCATTTTTGGTAAGCGATTGCAATCAAATTTATTTCAGTGGTTGGGGCGGAGAAACCAACTCAGTGTCCTGCCAATCACTGAATTGTTTGGCCTACAGCAGTACAACTTTGAATTTGCCGATTACTGCCGATGCATTTCAATCAACAACCGACGGAAGTGATTTTTATTTAGCGGTATTGAATGCATCTGCAACTCAATTGGTTTACGGTTCTTACCTCGGTGGAAGTTCAAGTGCAGAGCATGTAGATGGAGGTACGTCGCGATTCGATAAGAGTGGCTCTGTTTATCAGGCGGTTTGTGCGGGTTGTCAGAACAACGATGACTTCCCAACCACCCCTGGAGCTTGGTCTTCTACCAATAACAGTTTCGGATGCAACTTAGCTGTTTTTCGTTTCGACTTAGGACAATTAGAAGCCATTGCAGATGTTCAAGGACCATCGCAAATATGTGTAGGAAGCCCCGCGCAATTTATCAACGGCACGCAAAATGCATCTGATTTTATTTGGAACTTCGGCGACGGATTTACAAGCACTGCCTTCGAACCAAGTCATGTGTTCAATAATGTGGGAAGCATTACAGTCTCAATGATTGCCTCCGACATCAATGATTGTTACGTTTCGGATACCGCCACGGTGAATCTTCAAATAATTGATTTCGTTCCGCCTACCCTTGCGAATGTGAATCCGATTTGTTTGGGTGAATCGGTGACGCTAAATGCCACGGGTTCGTCGAATTTGCTTTGGATAAGTGATGCCACTCTAACAAACATCAATGGTAACAGCGCGGTAGCCGCTCCGAATAACTCTACCAACTATTACGTTACAGATTTTAATGAATGTGGAAGTGATACTGTCGGCGTTTACGTAAATGTGATTATTCCTGTCGCTGAAGCAGGCCCAGATTACACTATTTGTGTCGGAGAATCACAGGTTCTCTCAGCTTCTGGCGGAGCAGTTTACCAATGGCAAAATTCGCCATCTTTAAGTGTTTTGAATTCAGCAAGTACAACAGCAACGCCGGTTTTTGACGAACAATTTTTTGTTACTATAACTACTCCCGAGGGTTGTCAAGACACCGATAGCTGTTATGTTTTTGTAGAACAAACTGTCCCAGGTGGGGTGACTTATCCAACCATTGATTTGTGTTTGGGAGAGAGCGTTGTTTTGCCCAGAATCCGACGGCTTCACCAAACAATTCAATAACATACAACGTGGCCATTACCAACGTTTGTGGAGCAGGTAATTCTCAAGTGTCTATAAATGTCATTGAATTGAATGTTGTTGCTTCCGAAGGCGGAACTGTTTGCTTGGGAGATTATTATCCGATTGAAGCAAGCGGAGCCGATTTTTATTCGTGGCTTCCCTTCAGCAGTGTGGTCGATGCATCTGCGAGTTCAACGTTAGCGAACGCTCCTTTTTCGCAATGGATAACTGTGGTTGGAACCGATGTGAATGGATGCGCGGATACAGACTCGTTGTTCATGAATATACTCTCTCTTCCACAAGTGGATGCGGGTCCAGATCAGTACTTCGATTATCCGGGAAACACAACGCTATTCGGAAACACATTTGGTTTGAATTACAATTGGTCTCCTTCTATAGGTCTGTCCTGCACAGACTGTGCTTATCCTGAAGCAACGCCATCAGAGCCCACTTGGTATTATCTGTCAACAACAAACAATACGGGTTGTGTGGGAATAGATTCGGTTTATGTTCGGCCGTATTTTCCAGTTTATGTCCCAAATACAGTAACTCCAAACGGTGATGGATTGAATGATGTCTTCCTAGTTGTTGGAGAAAATTTAACTGGATTTCATCTTCAAATTTTCGATCGTTGGGGAATCATGATTTTCGAAACGAAAAATCCGAATGAGCCGTGGTTAGCGGGATACAAGGAGTATTTTGCACCGAACGATGTGTACACGTGGAAGCTATCTTTCGACAGCTTGGAAAGCAGACAAGAATTAATTGGACACGTAACTGTGATTCGTTAGTCTCTTTTGGAATAAATTCGCGAAAACAATTATCACATGTCGTTTCAATTTTTACTTCTTGAAAACATTGGTGCAACGCGCATCATTACCATAAACAGACCTGATCAAATGAATGCCTTGAACAAGGCTACCATTGAAGAGCTTCATGCAGCTTTCGCAGATGCTGAAGCAGATGAAAACGTTCGTGCAATTATTCTGACGGGTGCAGGTGAGAAAGCTTTCGTAGCAGGTGCAGACATTAAAGAATTTGCAAGTTTTTCGGTTGAACAAGGAAAGGAACTTTCGTTGTTGGGACATGAGCAATTATTCAATTTCGTAGAGCGTTTGAATACGCCAGTGATTGCGGCCGTAAACGGATATGCATTTGGTGGTGGATTGGAATTGGCTATGAGTTGTCACATGCGTGTGGCTTCTGCAAATGCGGTTATGGGATTGCCTGAAGTTTCTTTGGGTGTCATTCCTGGATACGGCGGAACACAGCGTTTACCGCGTTTAGTTGGAAGAGGAAAAGCAACCGAGTTGATCGTTACCGCGGGAAGACTTTCAGCAGCAGACGCATTGCAATGGGGATTGGTGAATCACGTTGTTGAATTGGAAGCTTTGATGCAGTTCACGACAGATCTTGCTGGAAAAATTGAAAAGCTTTCTCCGTCAGCAATATCAAGTGCTTTGCGCGCGGTACAAGCTGGATTTGATAGCGAAGCTATCGGATTGAAAGCGGAAGCGGAGGAGTTCGGAAAGTGTTTCGGAACTGAAGATTTCAAAGAAGGAACTACTGCTTTCATGGAAAAACGCAAACCAACCTTCACTGGTAAATAATGAAAGTTGCGCTAATTAATAAATCGAATTATCCGGCACCAGCATACGCTACGGCGCATGCTGCGGGATTGGATCTTCGTGCAAATATTGAAGAATCCATCGAATTGAAATCGCTCGAAAGAGTGTTGGTTCCAACGGGATTGTTCATGGAATTGCCTGTTGGTGTTGAAGCTCAAATTCGTCCACGAAGTGGCCTTGCATTCAAGAACGGAGTAACGGTGCTGAATACACCCGGAACCATCGATGCCGATTACCGCGGAGAGATCAAAGTTTTGTTGGTGAATTTGTCGAATGAAGTGTTCGTTGTTGAACCAGGCGAGCGTATAGCACAGATGGTTGTTGCAAAACACGAACAAGTGGAATGGGTAGCGCAAGATTCACTTTCGGAAAGCGAAAGAGGTGCAGGCGGATTCGGTAGCACAGGTGTGAAATAATTCATTCAATTTCAAATGTTCATTACTTCATTGCAGGGCCGAAATTTTTTCGGCCTTTTGGCTTTATTTTGTCTGATAGAAATTAATGAGAAATGAGAATAATTATTCCAATGGCCGGTATGGGAAAACGCTTGCGCCCGCATACCCTCGTAACTCCGAAACCCCTTGTGCGCATTGCAGAGAAGCCAATTGTTCAGCGTTTGGTTGAAGATATTGTTTCAATTCAAACGGAGAAGGTTGAAGAGATTGCTTTCATTATCGGACGATTCGGAAAAGAAGTCGAGATCAATCTTATTGCTTTAGCAGAGCAACTAGGCGCAAAAGGTACAATTCATTATCAAGATGAAGCATTGGGAACCGCACATGCTATTCTCTGCGCAGAGTCTGCGTTGCAAGGTCCTGTTACAGTGGCTTTCGCGGATACCCTTTTTCGCGCCGACTTCAAATTAGATCCAAACGCAGACGGTGTTTTGTGGGTGAAGAAAATCGAGGACCCTCGTCAGTTTGGTGTAGTTGAATTGAATGCCGAAGGCACCATTGTTTCCTTCCAAGAAAAACCACAAGAGTTCGTTTCAGATTTGGCCATGATTGGAATTTATTATTTCAAAGACGGCGAATGGTTGAAGCGCGAACTTCGATATTTGTTAGACAACAACATCATGAACGGCGGCGAATATCAGTTGCCAGATGCCATGCGAAACATGATGAAGCAAGGAGCCAAGTTTGTTCCGGGTGAAGTGAATGAGTGGATGGATTGCGGGAATAAGGCTGCAGTTGTGGAAACGATGGCGTCTGTTGTTTCTAGACTTCCACAAAATCACAACGTGAAGTTGGAAGGTGATTCGAAAATTATTGGGCCTTGTTATTTTGGGAATAACGTCGTTCTTCACAATTCTACTGTTGGGCCGAACGTTAGTATTGCTAGCAACGTTTCCATCAAGAACTCTACACTTGAAAATACATCCATTGAATCCAATTCAAAAGTTGAGAACTGTCAGCTTAAAAATTCTTTGGTCGATGAGTATTGTCAAGTCATAGGAGTGGAGGGAGTGCTTGATTTGGGTTCTTACAATTCCATTCAAAACAATGACTAACAAAATTCTTCTTTTTTTCTCTTTGGTTGTTCTTGCTTCATGCGGCACAACAAAACCGACGGCCGTGACAGACGAAAATCATGCGAAGTTTCAGCAGTATTTTTATCAAGGGGAAAAAGCGAAGATGGCAGGTAATTTTGAGATTGCAATCAACTACTTCAACACCGCATTAAAATTCGAAGAGGTGAGTGCTGCCCATTATGAAATTTCGAAATTGTGTTCACAGCTTCCTAAGTTTGAAAAAATGGGAAGAGACCACATTGGGCGTGCGGTTGAAATGGAGCCTACTAATTCTTGGTATTTGAAAGATTTGGGATATTACGAAATTTATGCTGGAGACATAAAAGAAGGAATAAAGCATTTCGATTTGGCAGTGAAATACAGCGCGAATCCGGTTCCGATATTAAATGAGTATCTGAACGTCATTGGCAACTACGATATGAATCAAGCTGCAACTGTCCTTGCTCAAATTGCAGCCATTCAAGGGGAAGACGAAGATGTGGCCCGTAAGCGTTTTGAACTTTTGAGTGCCCAAGGCAAGTTTAAAGAAGCAGGAAAGGTATTAGAAGATTTCGAGAGTAATAACAAAGTAGAAGATGAGTACTATTTTTATTTGCTCGAATTTTATCGAGAGTATAACTTGAAAGTTGAAGCCTCAAATTGGCTGAAGCACATGAAAGAAGTAATTCCAAACAATGGGAAATTACTTTTAGAAGAAAGCGGTGAATTAGCAAATTCAGGACAAGACGCCAAAAGCTATGAAATGCTAAAGAAGTCAATCACATCTGGAGATTTGGGTTGGTACGATGCAATTGATGTTCTGAAGAAGTATGAAGAACTTGTAGCGCAAGATGAAAAATTTTTGAAGCCGCTTTGGGAAATTTTCGACCTTACTTTCAATCAATTTAAATCGGAATATCAATGCTTGGTTCAATTGTCTTTTGTTGCGAATCATCAAGGTAATTTCATTAAACAGGAAGAAATGCTAAAGCTCGCTCTTGATTTATATAAAAGCGATTTATTGGTTTGGCAATTCTTATTGGAAAATCAAAAGCAACAACGTAAGTGGAATGATTTAGTGAAGTACGCTAATGAAGCCTTAGAACTATACCCTACCGATGCGCAAGTCTACTACTTCGCCGGCTTAGGTTATCTCAAATTACAAGATTACACGAAGTCTTTGGAGGTGCTTTCAACGGGAAGAGATTTGGTCATTGAAGATCCTGAACTTCTCTCTCAGTTTTATTCTTCGCTTGGAAGTGTTTACTTCAAGACAGACAATTGGACAGAATGCCAGAATTCGTTTGAGCAAGCATTGATTCAAAATCCTGATAATGCAACAGGGCTTAACAATTACGCTTATTATCTCGCTCTGAAAAAAGTGCAGTTGGATAAGGCCTTAGGTATTATTCAATATGCCGTTTCTATTCAACCCAATAACGCTATTTATTTAGACACATTTGGATTTGTTTTATTTCAGAAGAAACAATATCAAAATGCCTTGGTGCAACTTGAAATTGCAGCGGGAATAATGCAAACAGATCAAGAGATTTGGGAGCATTTGGGCGATACCTATTTCATGTTAGGCAACGAAGCGAAAGCGCTTGAGTGCTGGAACAAAGCGCTGACTTTGAATCCAACTCATTCGAAATTGAAAGAAAAAGTTAATCAAAAGAAATTCATTGAATAAATATTTCATCATACTCTTTATCCCATTTCTCTTCGCTTGCAAAAGCAAAGAGGTTGTTGTTACGCAAGAACCGTTGAAGGAGAGAACGCAAGCTTTTTTAACCAGAAATATCGAGAAGAATAGATTCGAATTTGATTGGTTAGGGATGAAACTTGACGCTGAATTTACAAGCGGAGAGGAGCAGCAAGGATTCAAGGCAACTGTTCGTATGCGCAAGGACAGCGCGGTGTCTGTAAGTGTTAGTCCAGCACTGGGTATTGAAGTGCTCAGACTTCTAGTTGATAAGGACAGTTTGAAAATGGTTTCTGACATTCCTGGAGATAAGTATGTTTTCTTGGGCTCTGTGAATCAATTAACAGATCTTGCAAAAATTGACTTAGATCTATCTACGCTTCAAGATTTATTAATCGGAAATCCAATCGGTTTAAGCCGCGAGGAAGGGCGCATGAAAAGTGGAATTGAGAAACTTGACGTTGAATATTACACCCTTGTATCTCGTATGTCAAGACGTGTAAGGAGAGCGTCGGAGGAGCAAGATTCATTGACAAATCGCGATGGACGAAGAGTTCCCAAAAGGTTGGAAGATAACGATTGGATTTCATCCAAATTCTGGATTGAGTCTGATTTGTTCAAAGTGGTGAAATGTGAGTTGACCGATATACGTACGAAAAGAATGGTGCAGATTAACTATTCTGAATTCGATGAAGAAGATCCATCGCATTATCCGCATAAATGCAACATTCAAATCGATGATGTAAAAGGAAAGACAGCACTCGATTTTAAAATTATCCGATTGAACACACAGAATCATTACGATTTTTCGTTCGACTACGATAAAGACTATCCAATCAGAAGGAAATAGGAATGAAAGGACTGAGTAAATCACATGTTTCTTACGCACTTCTTGCGCTTATTCTTGTTTGTTCTGGAATCACTTTTCAATGGGTATTTGCTCAAACCAAGAAAGCAGAACTTACTTCTCGCAGAAGCGAATTGAACAATGAAATAGCGAGAACCAAACAGCTCATTAAAGAATATCAAGCAGATCAACGCAACGCTTCAGCGGAGCTCTCGTTGTTGAATGAACAAATTCGTTTGCGTGAAGAGCTGATTCAATCCATTAATTCAGAAGTTGGAACCATTGATGGGGAAATTAAAAATGGTGAAGGTCGCGTGGTTGAACTTGAAGCGAGCATTCAAGATTTAAAAGCGGAATACGCGAAGATGATTTACAACAGCTATAAGCAACGTTCGTCGTATTCTAAAATAGCGTTTATTCTTTCTTCATCAGATTTCTTCCAGGCTGTGAAGCGTGTTCAGCTTTTGAAGCAATACGCTGAGAACAGAAAATTCCATGCTCAACAAATGAAAGATGCCCAGCTAGAAATAGCCGAGAATATTTCCATGTTGGAAGGAAACAAACAGACCAAATTGGCCCTTTCTATCGATGAACAAAGTGAGCGAAATGAAATTGCTTTGAACAAATCGGAGCAGCAGAAGAAGTTAGAATTCCTTAAATCTGAAGAAGGAAAATTGCGTGAAGAGCAACGCCAAAAGGAGATTGAAAGAAGACAGTTAACTACGAAGATTGAAGAAATTGTTCGTCAGGAAATTGCCGCAGAGAACGAACGAATTCGCAAGCAAGAAGCAGAGAAAGCAAGGCTTGCGGAAGAGAAAAGAAAGGAAGATCAGCGAAGAGCTGCAGCAAATGCAACAGCTTCGAACAATGCCTCAGCCAACGCTGCCGGAACAACAGCACCTGTGAAGACCAATACACCTGGTGCTGTGGTTACACCGCCGAAACCAGTGGTAAATGCAGCTCCGAAAATTGAAAGTGCACCGGAGGTTGTTTTGGCGAACACCGTATTCGAACAGAATAAAGGAAGTTTGCCTTGGCCGGTTGCATCAGGAGCTGTCGGATCTAAGTTCGGAAGGCATGCGCATGAAAGCATTGCCGGTATTGAGGTGAACAACAAGGGAGTTGATTTCATTACTTCAGCAAATGCAGAAATATTCACAGTGTTCAGCGGAACTGTAACGAGTGTTTTCAATATTCAAGGCGCAGGAATGAACGTGATTGTTACGCATGGCGCATACAAGACGGTATACAGTGGATTACAAAACGTATATGTCTCGGTTGGGACGAAGTTGAATACAAAAGACAAAATAGGAACCGTTGCAGACAACGGTGAAGGCTATGTCTTACACTTCGAGTTGGGAAAAGTTTCTGAAGCCGGATGGGTTCCGCAGAATCCAGAGCTTTGGTTGAAGCGTCGTTAAACGAACTTCGGATCGGTCTCCATTACATGTCCGCAAGACTTGCACGTTCTCATTTCTTCACTTCCGTAAAATTCTCGAAAGCGAGGTAAGAAATCTTTTTCAATGTTTTCCAAGACGAAATACGTTTCATGAAGTGGGTGATTACATTTTTCGCAGAACCACAACAGACCGTCTTTTAACTCGCGCTCTGCACGTTTCACTTCAATAACAATTCCAACAGTTCCTTCGCCTCTGCGTGGCTGGTGTGGTGTTCTTGGAGGAAGCAAAAACATTTCTCCTTCCTTCACTTCAATATCAACCGCCTTTCCATCTTCTTGTACACCGATCATAACGCTGCCTTCAACTTGAAAGAACCATTCCTCTGTTTCGTTGTAATGATAATCTTTGCGAGCATTGGGTCCGCCAACAATCATGATTACGTAGTCTTCCGATTCAACATAAAGATTTTTATTTCCAACAGGTGGCTGAAGTAAACTTCTGTTTTCTTCGATCCATTTTTTTAGGTTGAAAGGTCTACGAATCATAAGGCGTTCAATTTTTGTATTTCGAAAAGTATTTCAGGATTCAGTTCTACTGCGGTTCCCATAACCACAACGTCGGCACCTGCTTTCCAAGCGGTATGGGCTTGCTGCTCATTCACTATTCCACCACCAACTATTACGGGTAGTTGCGTGGTCTTTTTAACGGCGTAAATCAACTCTTGCGAAACGGGAGAATCTGCACCACTTCCAGTATCTAAATAGAAACAACGAAGCCCTAGATATTTTCCTGCAAGCGCTGTCGCAGCAGCCACTTCAGGCTTGTCGTTTGGAAGAGGAACGGTCTGGCTAATGTATATCGCGGTGGTTGTGTTTCCACCATTAACCAACATGTATCCGGTTGGGATAACTTCCTGTTTCCATTCATGTAAATAAGGCGCAGAAACAACTTGATGACCAATGAGGAATTCTGCATTTCTTCCAGATATCAACGAAAGAAAAAGTGTTGCGTCTACGTGTTTGGTAAGTTGCAGCGGATGACCAGGAAAGAGCACCAGTGGCAAGGGACAAGTCGCTCGCAAACGTTCCACTCGTTCGTTGAAATCTGAAGCTGCATTTAAACTTCCACCAACTAACAGGAAATCTACGCCAGCCGCTTTGTACAAAGCACCTTGCTGTTGCGCGTTTTCACTGATCCATTTATCTGGATCAATAAGAACGGCCAATTGTTTCTTCTTGGAATGAAGCAGCAATTCTATTTTTCCGGCGGAAGTCATGTTTCAAAAATACGAAAGATGAACATGCTTTAAGCAAATTCACTTTCAATGCGATCTACCGTTAGAACACCGTCTACGTCTTGAAGGTTTTTAATAAGATGATTCAAATGTTCTGTATCATGCACCAGCACTACCATTTTCCCTTCGAATATACCGTCTCGTGCTTCAAAAGAGATAGCGCGCATGTTCACATTCATATCGGTGGAAATGATATTTGTTATTTTCTGAACCAGTCCCACATCATCCGTTCCTGAGAACTTCAATCCTACCTCGAACTGCACCAAATCGTTGCTGCTCCATTTCGCTTTAATGACGCGGTAAGCGTATTTGCTCATGAGTTCTTGCGCATTCGGACAGTTCGTTCGGTGAATTTTTATTCCTTCCGAAACGGTTATAAATCCGAATACTTCATCGCCTGGAATCGGGCTACAGCATACAGATAAACTGAAGTCTACTTTTTGCTTGTCGTCTCCAATAAGTACAGTATCTCCAGTTGAAGGCGCTGTCGTAACGATGCGTGTAATTTCTTCGTGCTTCTCCTGCGTATTCTTATCGAATCGAATGCGGTCGGCTTCAACCGTATGTGGTTTCAGCTTCTTTAATTCAATGCGACCCTTCGCAATTTTGTAATAGAAGTCAATAGCGGTAACGCATCCATAGGCGCGCACGAACTCGTCAATGTTTTTGCTACCCCAGCTAATTTTTAGAGAGTTGAAACGGCGCTTCAACATTTCCTTTCCTTCCTCAGAGATTTGTTTCTTCTCTTCCTTTAAAGCCGTTTTTATTTTCTGACGCGCTGAAGCGGTGATGACAATGTTCAACCAATCTTCTTTCGGACGTTGTTTTTTTGAAGTTAAAATTTCAACCTGATCACCGCTGCTTAACTTGTGGCTAAGTGGTTCTAGTTTGTGGTTAACTTTTGCTCCAATGCATTGATAGCCTATTTGCGAGTGAATGAGAAAAGCGAAATCCAAAGTTGTTGAACCAACAGGAAGCGTTTTCAAATCGCCACTTGGTGTGAAGACATAAATCTCTTCGCTGAAAAGAGAAAGCTTGAAGTTGTCAATGAATTCAATAGCGTTGTCGCTCGGAGCTTCCAACACTTCGCGAATTTGTCCAAGCCATTTATCGAGTTTGCTTTCCGGACTTTCAATCGCGTCTTTGTATTTCCAATGTGCCGCATATCCTTTCTCGGCAAGTTCGTCCATGCGCTCGCTTCGAATTTGCACTTCCACCCATTTTCCTGTTGGCGACATGACTGTGGTGTGAAGTGATTCGTATCCGCTACTTTTCGGTGTGCTAATCCAATCTCGCAGGCGCTCAGTGCTTGGCACATAGAAATCGGTCACTGCAGAGTAAACTCTCCAGCAATCTGTTTTTTCGAGTTCTTGCGGAGTCTTAAGAATGATACGGATTGCGAACAAGTCGTAGATTTCTTCGAATGGAACCCCTTTCGTATGAATCTTATTGTAGATGCTGAAAATGCTTTTTGTTCGACTTTTGATTTCATAAGTCAACCCTTGTTCATCGAGTGCTCTGCGAATAGGCAGTGTGAACTGATTAATGAATCGGGTACGAACGGCTTGTGTCTTTTGAAGTTTGGTTATGATCTCTTCGTAAGCGACAGGATCGGTGTACTTCAAGCTTAAATCTTCGAGTTCTGTTTTGATGTTGTACAGTCCAAGACGATGGGCGAGGGGTGCGTACATGAAAAGTGTTTCGCTAGCAATTTTCAATTGCTTGTCTCTTCGCATGTGATCGAGCGTGCGCATGTTGTGCAATCGATCGGCTAGTTTGATTAGGATCACGCGCACGTCGTCTGACAGCGTCAGAAGCATCTTGCGAAAGTTCTCAGCCTGATCGCTCGAGCTCAGGTCTGCAACGCCGGAAATCTTTGTCAGGCCGTCGATAATAACGCGTTCTTTTTTTCCGAACTGGCGTTGGATATCGTCGAGCGTTATTTCAGTG
>JBJOON010000051.1:0-10670 GCA_046051235.1 Bacteroidota bacterium | reverse complement strand
CTTAAGGAATTCAGAAGTTATCAATCCGATTTTTGCTAGAAAGTAGATAACAACGGGCATTTGGAAGACCAAGCCCGTGCCCAAGATTAAGGACGAGCAAAGCTTGAGATAAGATAGAATGGTGGCATTCACCTCTACGTCGGCGAAGGCAAAGTTTCCGAGGAATTGAATAGAAATTGGGGTTAGAACGTAATAGCCAAAAAGTACTCCGAGGAAAAAAAGAAGAGAGACATAAAAGCCAATGCCTCGAACGGACTTGAGTTCAGATTTTCTTAACCCAGGTCTAATAAATGCCCACAATTGATAAAAGATAGCTGGAAAGGCAAGAATTACTCCACCGATCAACACCACAGTCATGTATGCCGAGAAATTCCCACCCATGGTGGTACTCTGTAAAGTGAAATTGGCTTCCGAAAAACAGAGCTGATCCTCTAGTCCGAGGTTATTACCCAACCAACAGAAAAAGCGATAGGTTGGGAAGTCGGCTCTTCTCGGAGCCATAATTATGTTTTCAATTACATAAGTGTCGAAGATGAACACAATGACAACTCCAGCAACGGCAAATAAAACAGCACGAAACAACCTTTTTCGAAGTTCTTCCAAATGCTCCAGGAAACTCATGTTTTTCTCTTCCGCCATATTGCCTAGTTAATTCCTGCGCTAAGTAAATCATGCAAATGTATGATGCCACAATATTTTCCCTCTTCGTCAGTAACAAGTAACTGACTAATCTTGTTGCTTTCCATGAGTTGGAAGCCTTCAACTGCTAAGGCTGAAATTAGAATTCTTTTGGCACTCCCACTCATTAGGTCAGAAGCCGTTAAACTGTCAAGGTCAAGGTTGCGCTCTACCGCTCTGCGAATATCGCCGTCTGTTACAATTCCGAGTAATTGATTGTTCTCAACAACAGCGGTTGCTCCAGCTCTTTTTGATGAAATTTCAATAAGTAAATCGCGAAAATTACAATGAGGTGCCACCTGAGGCATAGCCTCTGTACGCATTACTTGACCAATGGTGGTGAACAGTTTTTTTCCAAGTGCCCCACCTGGGTGGAACTTTGCAAAGTCGAGTTTACTAAACCCTCTTTCAGTCATGAGGGCAACTGCAATTGCATCACCAACAGCGAGCTGAAGGGTTGTACTTACAGTGGGAGCAAGATTATTTGGGCAGGCTTCACCACTCATCGGCGTATGAATGAAGTAGGTAGACTCTTTAGCTAAGTAGCTAGAGGTATTGGCACCAACCCCAACCAAAACAACGTTCATGGATTTTAATAAAGAAACCAAATATTGAATCTCGGGTGAATCTCCGCTTTTGGAAAGACAGAAAACCACACTGTTATTTTGAACCATGCCTAAATCGCCATGAATGGCTTCAGATGCATGCAAAAATTGAGAAGGTTGACCTGTGCTGTTGAAGGTAGCAACCCATTTTTGCGCTATAATTCCGCTCTTTCCTATACCAGTAATAATAATAGGTTGATTCGTTCCAAGAACAGTATTTACTACAGAGACAAACGCTGAATCTAATGATTGGCCCAATTCAGCAAGTGCATCTGCTTCTAATCGAATGGCTTCTTTCGCAGAGTTAATTATAGAGTTGTTCGTGGTCGATTTCACTTTGCAAAGATGCGAAGAAACAGTAGTTTTTCAGGCCTTTTTTTTAGTCGGATTTTGTTTTGTGCGCATCCGGTTTTGTGCTTACATTCGTTTAGCGAACTTAATCGCAACGTTATTGTTTCTTAATGTACAATTACTGAAGAGAATGATTACAGCGACAGATATGGCTCCTAAAGAAGCCCTTAAATATTTTTTTGGATTTTCGAACTTCAAAGGTCTTCAGCAAGATGTGATTGACAATGTGCTTGCTGGGAACGACACGTTCGTAATTATGCCAACAGGTGGGGGTAAGTCTCTTTGTTATCAACTCCCCGCGCTTATGCTCGAAGGAACCGCAATAGTCGTTTCCCCGCTAATTGCACTTATGAAGAATCAGGTAGATGCCATGCGTGGTTTTTCGAACGAAGAGGGAATTGCTCACGTGATCAACTCATCGCTTAATAAGAGCGAGATTGCTCAAGTAAAGAAAGATATGCTCAGCGGGAAAACCAAACTCCTCTACGTTGCTCCAGAATCTTTAACGAAAGAAGAGAACATAGATTTTCTTCGCACTTGCAAAATTTCATTCGTTGCCATTGACGAGGCGCACTGTATCTCTGAATGGGGACATGACTTCCGTCCTGAGTACAGAAGAATAAAAAACATTATTCAGCAAATTGCAGACTTGCCAGTAATGGCACTTACCGCAACTGCGACTCCGAAAGTTCAATTAGATATCCAGAAAAATCTTGGGATGGTAGATGCCAAGGTTTTCAAGTCTTCATTCAACCGAGACAATCTTTATTACGAAGTTCGTGCAAAGGTGAATGTTGGAAAACAGATCATACAATTCGTGAAGGGCAATTTAGGGAAAAGCGGAATAGTGTATTGCCTATCAAGAAAGAAGACGGAAGAAATTGCGGAATTACTTGTTGCAAATGGAATCAAGGCCCTTTCCTACCACGCGGGTATGGACAGCCACCAGCGTAACGATGTTCAAGATAAATTCCTCATGCAGGATGTTGATGTCATTGTTGCAACCATTGCTTTCGGAATGGGAATCGACAAACCCGATGTTCGATTCGTAATCCATCACGATATTCCGAAGAGTTTAGAGAGTTACTACCAAGAGACCGGTAGAGCGGGAAGAGATGGAGGCGAAGGACATTGCTTAGCTTTTTACTCTCCGAAGGATGTGGAAAAATTAGAGAAGTTCCTTCACGGGAAACCCGTTGCAGAGCAGGAAATAGGCATGCTACTTCTTCAAGAAGTAATGGCTTATGCTGAAACGGCTATGAGCCGAAGAAAATATTTGCTTCATTACTTTGGTGAAGAATGGGATGAGGTAACCGGGGAAGGTGCAGGCATGGATGATAATTCACGCAAGCCGAAAGAAATCTTTGATGCGACGGAAGATGTGCAGTTGGTTTTAGAGTGCATTATGGCATTCAAAGAAACGCACAAAGCAAAATTCATTGCGAATGTTTTGTGTGGAATAAACAATGCAGAAGTTTCTACCTACAAGGCCGATAAACACAAGTTGTTCGCAGCGGGAAAGGAAGAGACAGATAAGCATTGGAATGCAATTATGCGTCAGCTTCTTGTAAAGAATTTAATTCGAAAAGAAATTGAAACATACGGAACCCTTAAGTTAACGAAGGAAGGGTTGGAATTTTTGAAGACGCCTTTCAAAATAGACTTGGTGAAGGAAGAAGAAATTGGCGAAACAGATGACGACGGAGAATTGATCCACGCTGTTAAGGCCGCTGGATCAGGAGCTGCTGATGAGACATTGTTCCTCATGTTGAAGGAATTGCGTCAGAAGGTTTCGAAGGAAAAAGGTCTACCTCCGTATGTGATTTTTTCAGAACCTTCTTTGGAGGAAATGGCAACGCAATTTCCAATTACCATAGATGAGTTGTCTCATATCGGTGGTGTAGGTAAGGGTAAGGCCATGAAGTTCGGTTCAGCGTTTCTAGCAATGATTAAAAAGTATGTTGAAGACAACGACATTGAACGTCCAGAAGATTTTGTATTGAAGAGTGCACATGCAAAGAGCAGTCACAAAATCAAGATCATTCAAAACGTAGATAAGCGTATTCCCCTTTTTGATATTGCAAAAGGAATTGGAAAGACTTATCCTGATTTGATCGATGAAATTGAAACCATTGTTCATGCGGGTACTCGTTTAGATATTCAGTATTTCATAGACGATGAAATAGATGAAGACGCACAAGATGAAATCATGGAGTATTTTATGCAGTCTGAAACTGACGATATTCTAGAAGCTGAAGAATATTTCGACGGCGATTACGAAGAAGAGATTTTGCGTTTGATGCGCATTAAGTTTCATTCAGAAATAGGGAATTAATTCCCTATTTCTTTTTCCATCAGAAACAATATTTTCCTAACGAAATTAATTCCGCTGCAATTGTGCGTCGGCCTTCTTTGGTGTTGTAAGGTTCTGTTTTAGTGAAGCGACGCAAGCCCATCATCATCATGCGTTGTTCATCTCCTTCAACGAAAGAATTCAATGCATCTTTTCCCGCTTTGTTAATGTTATCTGCGAGATCTGTAATTAAGGTTTGCATCATAGCAATTTGACTTGTAGAATTTTCCAATCCATTTAGTTGAACTCTTTTTTGTGTGCGGAGAACAGTGCTTTCCGCAACGTAGGTCCATATAGCCATGTCAGCAATATTCATGAGAATCTCTTGCTCTTTCGCCAATTGCATCATGAGTTTTTGCGCAGCACTTCCTGCAATCATGAGAACAGCTTTCTTAAAGTTCTCAATGTGCCCCAAGTAACGTTCAAAGATGTCTTCACTTGGTTCAGAGAAATCTGGAATTGACATGAGTTCATTCGCGACATTCATGGCAGGTGTCATGAGATCCAATTCACCTTTCATGGCTTTTTTCAGAAGCATGTCTACGATAAGCATACGGTTGATTTCATTCGTTCCTTCGAAAATTCTGTTGATGCGAGAGTCGCGATAGGCGCGTTCAACGCGTGATTCAGCGCTGTATCCCATTCCACCATATACCTGAACGGCTTCGTCTACCACGTAGTCCAAGGTTTCACTTCCGTAAACTTTTAGAATTGCACATTCAGGGGCGAAGGCCGCTATTCCTTTCAGAACGGCGGAGCCTTTTTCCATTCCGGCTTCTGCCAATCCTGCAATGGCATCATCGATATTTTGAGTTGCGCGATATAGCGCAGATTCTGTTGCGTAGCAACGAATGGCCATTTCAGCCAACTTGTGGCGTATGGCTCCGTATTTTGAAATTGATCTGCCGAACTGTTCGCGAGCAATAGCATATTCTAAAGCATCGGTTACGGTTGCTTTCGCACCGCCCATTACTGCTCCTGCTAATTTAATGCGTCCGATATTCAAAATGTTTACAGCGATTTTGAATCCATTCTGACGCTCGCTTAACATGTTTTCAATCGGAACCAAAACATCATTAAAAAAGACTTGACGCGTTGAAGAACCTTTGATTCCCATTTTCTTTTCTTCCGCATTCAAAGAGATACCTGGCATGTCTTTGTGAAGAAGGAAGGCTGTAAGATTTTCGTCGTCTTCAATTTTTGCGAAGACTGTGAATACATCTGCGAATCCGGCGTTGGTGATCCACATCTTTTGTCCGGAAATTTTGTAATGTTTTCCGTCTTCCGTTAATGTTGCTTTTGTTTTTCCGGAATTAGCATCGCTACCTGAATTCGGTTCAGTTAAGCAATAACATGCGAACCATTCTCCGGTTGATAGTTTCGAAACGAAAGTTTTCTTTTGCTCTTCATTTCCGTAGTACAATGCGGGTAAGGTTCCAATGCCTGTATGCGCGCCGTAGGCTACAGAGAACGAATGACCTGCGCCAAGCGTTTCAGTGCAGAGCATAGTGGTTTTAAAGTCCATTCCCATTCCGTTCAATTCTTCAGGAACTGAAATTCCGAGCAAACCTAATTCTCCTGCTTTGTGAAGAACAGACTGCATGAGTCCATCTTCCAAATTATCGAGTCGATCGAGGATTGGCGTGATTTCGTTGTTCACGAAGTCTTCACACATTTTCTTCATCATCTGTTGTTCTTCATTCCATTCTTCCGGAATGAAAATTTCTGATGATGTTGTTTTGCGAATTAGAAATTCTCCACCTGTTATTGGTTTCATAATGTGTTGTTTTATTAAAATCTTTCGAATACTCCGGCAGCACCTTGCCCCGTTCCTACGCACATGGTCACTACGCCGTATTTTTCATTTCTTCTTTTCAAGTCGTTCAATAATTGAATAGTCAATTTTCCTCCCGTGCAACCAAGCGGATGTCCCAATGCAATTGCTCCTCCGTTGATGTTAGTGCGTGCTGCATCTAATTCCAAATGATTGATTACCGCAACACTTTGCGAAGCAAAGGCTTCATTCAATTCGAATAAACTAATGTCGCTTTGCTTCAGTCCCGCCGCTTGAAGTGCTTTCGGAATAGCGTAGATTGGACCAACACCCATGATTCTAGGAGCAAGTGCAGCAACTGAATAACTTTTCAATTGCGCAATAGGAGTGAGGCTATGTTTCTTCATGAAGTCTTCTGAACACACCATGACGAATGCCGCACCGTCTGACGTTTGTGATGCATTACCTGCGGTAACTGTTCCGTCTAACGCAAACACAGGTTTCAATTTTGAAAGTGCTTCAATCGTGGTTCCTGCGCGAGGTCCCTCATCTATAGTTACAGTTGTATTTCGAACTTGTCTTTTTTCTTTTTCATCGAGAAAAATTTCTTCTACTTCAATGGGTGCAATTCCCGAAGCGAACTTTCCAGAAGCTATAGCTTCAAGCGCTTTTCGATGTGAATGAAAAGCGAATTCGTCTTGCTGCTCGCGTGAGACTTTGTATTCCTTCGCGACTGCTTCTGCAGTAAGCCCCATTCCCCAATACCAATCGGGATGCGACTTAGCGACTTTCGGATGCGGAACAATGCGCCAACCTCCGAATGGAATGGGCGACATGGTTTCAACTCCTCCCGCAATAATGCAATCGGCCATTCCAGAATGAATCTTTGCGCAAGCAAGAGCGATTGTTTCCAATCCGCTTGAACAATATCTGTTCACGGTCATGCCTGGAACTTTTTCCGTATTCAATACCATCAACGAAATCATACGCCCAATGTTCAACCCTTGCTCTGCCTCGGGTGTGGCATTTCCAACAATGACATCGCTAATTTCATCTTTGTCTATTTGCGGAAAGTCTTTCATTAAATGTTGAATGACTTGCGCCGCAAGTTCGTCGGCGCGCATGGACTTGAAAATGCCCTTTTGCGCTTTGCCAACAGCAGATCTATACCCCCCAACAATGTATGCGTTCATGGAATTAGTTTCTTAAAATTTTTCCTGATTTAATAAGACTCTGCATGCGTTCCAACGATTTGCGTTGCATGCACAATTCGAGAAATGCTTTACGTTCTAAATCGAGCAAGTATTGCTCACTGACTTTCGTAGGTGCGGAAAGGTCTCCTCCGCACATCACGTACCCCAATTTTTCGCTAATGAGTTGATCGTGTTCCGAAATATAATTTCCAGATTTCATGGAAGAAGCTCCAGCGTATACAATGCCTAATCCTTCATTTCCTAAAACTGTAATGTCTTTGCGTTCTTGAGGTGCAGAGTATCCGGAGTGATGAAGGTTCAAACAAACTTCTTTCGCACGCATGAGTTGATGGGCGCGGCTTACGCAAACTTCATCTTTTTCTCGGCTTAAGTATCCCAACTCAAAAGCTTCTTCTGCTGAGGTTGCCACCTTCGCTTGTGCTACTGTTAAAAATCTATTTCGAAGAACATTCAATCGAATGTCTCCTTCCTTCATTTCATCTGAAGCACGCAGTGCAAATTCTTTCGTTCCTGCACCGCCTGGAATAACACCCACCCCCATTTCAACCAATCCCATGTAGGTTTCTGCATGTGCAACGGTTGCGTCTGAATGCATGGACATTTCGCAAGCACCACCAAGAGCGAGGCCGTGCGGCGCAACAACTACAGGGATATTGGAATAACGAAGGCGCATGACAGTCTTTTGGAAATAGCGAACGGCCATGTCGAGCTCTTCATATTCTTGCTCAACAGCAAACATGAAGATCATTCCGACGTTCGCACCAGCAGAAAAATTATCGCCTTGATTGTAGATGACCAATCCGTTGTATTTTTCTTCAGCAAGATCAATGGCTTTGTTGATACCCGCTAGCACTTCTCCTCCAATGGTATTCATTTTCGATTTCCATGAAATGGAAAGAATGCCGTCTCCGATGTGTCTTACGGTGCATGCACTGTTCGTCCAAATAATTTCTTTGAACGAATCCAACGAACGCGCTTGCTCGCTGAGCACAATTACGCCGTATTTATTTTCTGTTGGAAGGAACTGCTCTGTGCTTTCTGAATGTTTGTAGAAGGAAGTGAATCCAGATTTTTTCATTTCATGAATCCACGGAGCGACCGAATAACCTTCGCTGATCATGTTCGATAAACAGGCTTCGAATCCGAGTGTGTCCCACAATTCAAAAGGACCGAGTTCCCATCCGAAACCAGCGCGCAGAGCCGCATCTATGTCTTTCAGCTCATCTGCAATTTCATTCATTCTGAAGCTTACGTAAGAGAATAATGCGTGCATCATTTTTTTGTAAAATGCACCTGCCTTATCGCTTGAATTGTACAGATGTTTCAGTCGTGAAGGAAGATCATCGATCAATTTTGCAGCTTCGTAAGATGCGAACTTCACTTTGTTTTGCTTGCGGTATTCAAGTGTGTTTAAATCGAGGACAAGAATTTCTTTTTCTCCGTTTTCACCTTTCGTCTTTTTGTAAAACCCTTGTTTTGTCTTATCTCCTAACCACTGATTGGTAATCATGGTTTGAATGAATTCGGGTAGGGCAAACAACGCATGTTGTTCATCTGATTTCGCAACTGCGAATAGTCCGTTTGCAACGTGAACGAGTGTGTCTAATCCAACAACGTCGCAGGTACGAAACGTTGCAGACTTCGGTCTGCCCATGATGGTTCCACTGAGTTTGTCGACCTCTTCTACTGTCAGATCCAATTCCTTCATGCTGTGTAACAAGGCTTGAATGCTGAATACACCAATGCGGTTCGCAATGAAGGCAGGAGTGTCTTTGCACAACACGACTTCCTTTCCGAGTTTAAGACTTCCAAATTCCTTCAAAAATGAAATGAGATCGGGATTGGTTTCTTTGATTGGAATAATTTCCAACAAACGCAAATAACGTGGTGGGTTGAAGAAGTGTGTTCCAATAAAATTCTTTTTGAAATCTTCGCTTCTTCCTTCAGCAATAAGATGAATGGGAATACCGCTGGTATTGGTTGAAACGATACTTCCGGGTTTTCTGAATTGTTCTACTTTTTCGAAGAGCGTTTGTTTGGGTTCGAGTTTTTCAATAACGACTTCCATTACCCAATCGCAATTTGAAATGTCTTTCAAGTTGTCATCGAAATTTCCGGTAGTGATGCGCGAAGCGAATTTTTTAGAATAGATGGGCGAGGGTGAGGATTGCAATGCGTTTTTCAACGAGTCGTTCACAATCTTGTTTTTATCCTTTTCGTCTTCCGAAGCGCGGTCTAACAGAAGCACTGGAATTCCGCATTGTGCGAAGTGACAAGCAATGCGAGATCCCATGATTCCGGAACCTAAGACGGCAATTCTCTTTATCGTTTTCATTTAGATGTATTAACTGAATGAAGGTAAGATTAGTTTCCTTCAATTTAAATTATTTAAATATGATTTCTTTCATGTAGAAACCTAATGAGGATTGGTCTTCCTTTTCCATTAGAAGTTTACCATCGGCTTCCACTTGAATAATTTTCCCGAAGAATGTTGATTCGTCTTTTGCGATTTGATATTCCTTCCATACCTCTTTTTGAAAAAGAAGGCTGTGGTATTGAAGGTCTATTTCCTTCCAGTTATTTCCTTCCAACAAAAAATAATCTGCATCCATTTGTTTTCGAAGTGTCTGAAGAAAATCAACGGTAGAAGGCACTTCATTCGAATGATCAGAAAAGTTCGTGGCGTTTTCGGTTGGACTTGCTGAAAGGTTAATACCTATTCCGATGAGTGAATAGTGAAGCTTTTGGTCGCTCCACGAATTTTCAATGAGTATTCCTCCGATTTTTCTTCCTTCAAC
Organism: Bacteroidota bacterium; assembly: GCA_046051235.1. GTDB lineage: Bacteria > Bacteroidota > Bacteroidia > Flavobacteriales_D > Sanyastnellaceae > CAIZGX01. The sequence continues at coordinate 897 of JBJOON010000051.1, read as the reverse complement.
AAAAATATCGTTGGGCCATTTGATGGAAACGCGCTGAATGTTTTGCTGAATCAGTGTTTTTGCTACTTGAAGGGCCGCCCATTTGCTCAGGTAGAAGATGTCTTCCGGATTCAATTGCGCTTTGATAATCAGTGTTCCTAGGAACGAACTTCCAGCTTCTGCGAGCCATTTGTTGTCACGCTGCCCCCTTCCTTCCATCTGAAAATCGGCAGTTATGGCAGTACCTGTTCTGGTTTCTGGCAGTTTTGCAATTGTGGAAGCATAGTTGTTTGTGCTGTCGAGCTGCTCGAAATGGAAATGTGGGGATTGTTCAAACATGGACTCTTTCAATGCAGAAAACTTAAAGTTTACAACGAAATTACGCCGTAGCGGAATACCTTTGCTACAGAAGACTGAAAAATGAAGAAAAAAGAAACGAAGACAGGTAGCGATGATGCATTGTTACTTTCCATTATTGAAGGAATTGAAGAAGTAAAGGGACACGATATTAAGATTCTTGATTTGCGAAACATTGAGGCTGCTATTGCAGACTATTTCATTGTGTGCACAGGAACCAGCACTACACAGGTGGAAGCGATAGCTCGCAGTGCTGAAAATTTCACGAGAAAGCAATTAGATGAGAGACCTCGCAGAGTAGAGGGTGTTCGCAATGCGCAGTGGGTGTTGATGGATTATTTTTCTATCATTGTTCATGTGTTTTACGAACCGATGCGCGAGCATTATGACATTGAAGGTTTGTGGGCCGATGCCAATGAAATGGCGTTGCCTAAGAAGGCGAAGCCTGAACCAAAAGTAAAGGCAGAGCCAAAGGCGAAAGCTGCGGCGAAGCCTAAGGCAGCTGCAAAGCCTAAGGCTGAACCAAAAGTGAAAGCAGAGCCAAAGGCGAAAGCTGCGGCG
>JBJOON010000050.1:0-11248 GCA_046051235.1 Bacteroidota bacterium | reverse complement strand
TCTGTGACCTACACCATTAGCACTTACATGAAAGGATACGAGTGGTTAGCAACAAGCGTGAACGTGGCTATTTTGGCTGGATTCTCGAGTGTAATCTTAGTTATGTTAATGGGACAAAGCCGCGTATTCTATTCAATGAGTAACGACGGTTTATTGCCAAAGGCTTTCGGTGAATTGCATCCGAAATTCAACACGCCTTACAAGGCCAACTGGATTTTATTCTTGTTTGTTGGATTGTTCGCGGCATTCGTGCCGGGCAGTGTTGCTGGTGATTTGACGTCATTCGGAACCTTGTTCGCATTCGTTCTTGTGAGTGCAGGTGTTTGGATCATGCGTGTGAAGAACCCAGAATTTGTTCGTCCGTTCAAAACCCCATTGGTTCCATTGGTTCCAATCTTGGGAATTTTGGTTTGTACAGCAATGATTGCTTCATTGGATGCTCAAACATTGAAAGTTGCTGCCATTTGGATGGCAGTTGGTTTATTGATTTACTTCGGTTATTCAAGAAAGAATTCTCATCTTCATAATAAATAATGAAGTGAATATGTTGAATGGAAAAGAGCAGCTTCGGCTGCTCTTTTTTCGTTTGCTGAATATTTTTGAGCATTAAAAAACCCGAAACGTTTTCCGGGTTTTTTAATACCTTAACCTAAACCTTAACTAAAACTGTGTGACGAAAGAATATCGCTATAGTATTAATAACGCTTAAGATTTGAAAAGGTTGCAATTATCAAAAAAAAATTACGTCTTTTGCTTTTCACGCTTTGCAGCGGGGAAAAGAATATTGTTTAAGATAAGTCTGTAGCCCGGAGAATTCGGGTGTAACGAAAGGTCTGTTGGCGGATCTCCCACGCGGTGCTGATAGTCTTCAGGGTCATGTCCGCCGTAATAGGTCCATTGTCCTTGGCCCAATTCACCGTGCACATATTTCGCGCATTTGATGTTCTTCGATTCACCCATAATGGTGACTTCGCTTTTGAGATACCCTTCACGGAAGGAAGTCGTTTGTCCCATGAATCCGTGAATCACCTGCGTGTGGTTCTGCGTAAGGATAGTTGGAATTATATCCCACTTCGCAGAAAAGTCGAAGAGTGTGAAGAAGTCGTTTTCCTCTTTGACCTTCAAATGATCTTCTGTTCCGTCAATGTTTGAAAACTCATAGACCATTGGGTCTTTAATGATGTTGTAATTCTGGAAAGCGAAGCCTTGAGTGAAGTTGAGTTTCTTCTGCGCATTCGGATCGCTCGGGTCTCCATCGAAAATGCTTTCTACCATGTCTGTTCCTTGTGCAGCCAAGGCAATGTCATACGAGTCTGTTCCGCTGCACATGGTAAATAGAAATCCTCCACCTAAAACGAAGTTCTTAATAGTCACAGCAACTGCACGCTTCATTTCAGAAACTTTGTTGAATCCCAATTTCGCTGCCGTTGCTTCTTGGTTTCGAACTTCGTCTCTATACCAAGGAGCCATGTTGTAAGCGCCGTAGAATTTTCCATATTGACCCGTGAAATCTTCGTGATGCAAGTGCAACCAATCGTATTCAGGGAGTTTTCCAGTTATAATTTCTTCATCATAAATACTCGTGTACGGAATTTCAGCGTAAGTCAAAACCAAGGTAACCGCATCGTCCCAAGGTTGCTTGCCTTGTGGCGTATACACTGCGATCTTCGGAGCAACTTCCAACTTCACCTTTTCCATATTCACTTCCGGGTCGGCAATCTCTTCATAAATGGCCTGAACTTGTGCGTCTGCAATGACTTGAAAACTGACTCCGCGTTCGGTGCATTTTTTCTGGATACTTGGAATGTTCTCCATCAGAAAACTTCCGCCGCGGTAATTCAACAGCCATTCAATCGGAAGCTTCTGTTCTAAAACCCAGTAGGCTATGCCGTATGATTTAATGTGGTTCTGCTGCGACTCGTCCATTGGAATAAGTAACATTCCCGCGAAGCAGGAGTTTCCCAACAGGTTCAAAGCCAATATGACAATTAATTTGCGCATGCCTCAAAGATACTCACGACGAAGAACAACACAAGACCTAAAAAATTGTGTGTGCTTTTGGTTGAAAAGTCGGTTTGACCTTCCTCTTTCAAATGGCTAACTTTGCAAAAAAAAATAATTACACCATGAAATTTTTCATCGACACAGCAAACTTAGATCAAATTAGAGAAGCTCAGGACTTAGGTGTTCTAGACGGAGTTACAACAAATCCTAGCTTAATGGCTAAGGAAGGAATCTCTGGAACAGACCGCGTAATGAAGCACTATGTTGACATTTGCGAAATTGTTGGAGACGGCGATGTAAGTGCTGAAGTTATTGCAACTGATTTCGACGGAATGGTGAAGGAAGGAGAGGATTTGGCTGCGTTGCACGAGAACATCGTAGTGAAAGTTCCAATGACAAAAGACGGGGTGAAGGCGATTCGCTATTTCACAGACAAAGGAATCCGTACGAACTGTACGTTGATTTTCTCTGCAGGACAAGCGCTTCTTGCTGCGAAGGCAGGAGCTACTTATGTTAGCCCATTCGTGGGACGTTTAGATGATATTTCTACAGACGGAATTGATTTGATTGAACAAATCAGAACCATCTTTGATAATTACGGTTTCGATACTGAAATCCTTGCAGCTTCTGTTCGTCACCCTATGCATGTCATTGCGTGCGCAGAGATTGGAGCAGATGTTATGACCGGTCCATTAAGTGTGATTTTGCAATTGATGAAGCATCCGTTAACAGATATCGGATTGGCGCAATTCCTTGCCGATCACAAGAAAGCTGCAGAAGCGAAATAATTTTGATTTCGATATCAGACAATAACGCCGACTATACAGCGGCACAGATTATTCGCAAGCATGGAATTTGTATACTTCCAACAGATACAGTCTATGCTTTTGCTTGTGCTTTGTCAGATAAAAAAGCAATAGAGAAAATGGCTCAATTGAAAGGCGTGCGTTTAGACAACGCGCGCTTTTCTATAGTGTGCAACGACTTGTCGCATTTAGCCACCTTCACCAAACCCATTTCAACCCCGTATTATCGCGCTTTGAAAAGGCATACCCCAGGCATGTTTACTTTTTTGTTGGAAGCGAGCAGCCTGGTTCCAAAACTTTTTACTTCACGCAGAACCACCATTGGTCTTCGTGTTCCCGATCACGATTTTCTTCAGCGCCTACTTACTCAACTAGGCGAACCTCTTGTGGTGTCTAGTGTTCATTGCAAAGAAAACACAGAAGAATATCCACTTGAATCCATCGATCTCGAAGACGATTGGTCAAACGATGTAGCTGAAATTTTCTTTGAAGATACTTCGAAAATGTTACTCTCTACGGTCGTAGATTTTTCTGGTTTGAATCCGGTCGTGGTTCGCCAGGGTGCAGGGGAGTGGAATCCCTAGACAATATCCATAAACAATTGCTCGTTCGCAAGTTTCAGAATTAGCGCACTCTCACGAAGGTGGTCTTGGTAATTTCACATTGACAAATTGTGACTATGAGAAAAATTGCACTGGGTTTTGTTTTAATGGTTTTGGCCGCTACTACTGTAGTTGCTCAAAAATCTTTTGAAAAGGTTGTTCCTGAGCGAATCTATCGTGAAGCCTTAAATCTTTTTGAGAACGAAAAATTCGTTCCTGCTAAAGAAGCGTTCGAGCGATATCTTTCAGTTACATCTGGCAACGACGGCTACCGCACAGATGCGGAATATTACCAAGGTTTATGCAGCATGAATCTTTTTCACCGTGATGCGGAGTATTTGCTCACAACATTTGTTCGCAATCACCCCGATTCGCACTGGTGTCAAAGTGTTTATCTTGAATTGGCCAACTTTAAATATAAGAATAAAACGTACAAGCAATCGCTAGAATGGTTTGATAAAGTAGAGGAGAATCAATTGTTGGAAGAAGAGCGTCCTGCTTATTATTACAAACGTGGATTTTCAAAATACGACCAGAAATTGTACGCCGATGCACGTGTTGATTTTGCGAAAGTGAAAGACGGAGATTCAGAATATGCCTCAGCAGCAACATACTATTACGCCTACCTTGCATACACCGGCAAAGATTACCAAGTGGCTTTAGAGTCCTTTTTTAAGTTGAAGGATGACAAGGATTTTAAGTCTGTCGTGCCGTATTTCATCTCTCAGATTTATTACATTCAGAAACGTTTTGAAGAGTTGTTGGCCTACGCTCCTCCTCTCATAAACGCTGAGGAAAACGTGAAGAACAATTATCCAAATGCCAACGAGGAGATTGCGCATCTCATAGGTGATGCCTACTTTACACTTGAGAAGTATGAAGATGCACTTCCGTATTTGGAAAAGTATCACATGTCTCCAACTGTAAAACCTTCCGTTGAGGATTTTTATCAATTTGGATTTTGCTATTATCGAAATGGTAAATTTGAGCGTGCTGTAGACGCATATGGTCGATGCACTAAAGATGATTCACCAACTTCCCAATTGGCCAACTACAACATTGGAGATTGTTATTTAAAGTTAGATCAAAAGGAATCTGCAAGAACCGCTTTCGAAGCAGCCTCGAAACAAACGCATAATCTCGATGTCCAAGAAGATGCACTGTTCAATTATGCAAAATTGGCTTTCGAGCTTTCTTATAATCCGTTCCATGAGGCTATTTCTGCTTTTGAAGGGTATTTGGAAAAGTATCCGAATTCGGCACGTCATGACGAGGCTTATGAGTTCTTGCTGAATGTGTATTTGAAAACAAGAAACTACGAGCGAGCGTTGGCTTCGTTGGATAAAATGAAGGTGAAAGACATTCGTGCGAAGACCTCTTACCAAGTTGTGGCATTCAACAGAGGCGTTGAGTTGTATCAGGCGGAAAGCTTTGCAAAATCGGAAGAGTTCTTCACAAAGTCGCTTGAATATCCGGTAAATACTTATTTGTTGGCGCAAGCGAAATATTGGATGGGTGAGATTAACTACCGCCAAAATAAATTTCCAAAAGCAAAGGAATATTATCAGGCTTGTATTGCTGAGCCCGCTGCTTTCAATTCAGAATACTATGCGCTTGCTAACTACAGCTTGGGTTACACATATTTTAAATTGGGCCTAGCTCAAAAAGACTATAACGAGTCAAAGCCCTATTATGCCAATGCAAACACAGCTTTCAGAAAATTTGTTGATTCGAAAGAAGCGGATGATATCAAGAAAGGCGATGCTTACCTGAGAATTGGCGATTGCTTCTTCGTTTCAAAAAGTTACAAGCAGGCTATGGAGAGTTATGCTAAGGGAAGTTCTTCACAAAAGGATTACATTCTTTTTCAGAAAGCACTTTGCGAAGGATATGAAGGAAATAACACGGGTAAAATTGGGTTGCTAAAATCGCTCGTTGATGCAGGTGGTAACTCAAAGTTCAAGGTTGATGCTGCTTTCGAGTTGGGAACTACTTATTTAACTGAGGGGCAAAATGCCGATGCGAAAACGGTCTTCCTTCAATTAATGGCAGATGAGCCTACTTCGAACTACACGAGGAGAATTTTGGTGAATCTGTGTTTGATCTATCGTAACGAAGAGAACGAGGCCAAGGTGAAAGCTACTTGGAATACGCTTTATACGAACTATGCAAACGACATGATTCTTCAAGATGCATTAGAGATTGTTAAGCCAGTGCTCATTGACGATGTTGAATTTCAAAAGCAGATTACAGGATTAACCGTTGCCAATGTAAGTGCGCTAGAAATCGAAGAGGGTGTGTTTACCAAAGCGTCTGCGCCCGCCTATGCAGGGGAGTGCGCCAAGGCAAAAACAAAATTGGAGTCGTATTTAAACCAGTACCCTCAGGCTATTCACGCGGCTGAAGCCAACTTCTTGCTTGCTGATTGTTTCAAGAATGAAGGGAATATGGAGTCAGCAATTACGTATTACGAAAATGTAGTTTCATTGCCATTCTCTGATTTTACAGAAGAAGCATTGAACAATGCTGCAGATATTCGCTTACAACAAGGTGAATATGCGAACGCTATTGGCCATTTATTGAAAATTGAAAGTGCTGCAGTTTCGAAGAAGAAAGTTGAAGATGCTCAAATGGCATTGCTAGTGGCATATTACAGCATTGAAGAAATGGGATTAGCAAGAGAGTATGCAGATAAGGTAATTGCAGATGTTTCGGCAAATTCTGATAATCGCGCCAAAGCATATCTCTGGAGAGCACGCATGAAGATGAAGGAAGAGGAGTTTGCAAGTGCATTGGAAGACTATGCTGAAGTGTCTAAGCGAGGCGGAGAAGGCGCTGCGGAAGCTGCATTTCAGAATGCATTTGTTCAGTATAAATTGAATGAAATTGAAAAAGCAGAAAAGTCAATTTTTAAGGTTATTGAAAAATATGCTTCCTTCGAAAAATGGAAATACGAATCGTTCCTGCTTTTGTCAGACGTGTACGTGGCAAAGCCAGATTACTACCAAGCAAGAAAGACGTTGGATGCCATTATTTCTAAAGTGAAAAATCCAGAAGTCTTGGCTAGGGCAGAGCAGAAACGATTAGCGCTTGATGAACTTGAAAATCCGAGGCAGAAAGCGTTGGAAATTCCAATAGACGAAACAGATGAAAATATTCAAAATGAAGAGTTCCATGAAGAATAAATTGAAAAAAATAGGAATTTTGTTTGCGCTGGCTTTGGCCTTTACCGAGGTCTATGCCCAGCGAGATACCGGACTTGTTCAAAGTGCTACATTTGAGGGAGATTTGAGTATTTTCTTGCGAGATGCGAATAAAATTTCGAGTCAACCTTTCGTAATTGAAACAGAAACGAATGCGGCCTTGTTGAAGTACAATATACTTCCAACGCGTCAAATTTCATTCACACAGCCTGCAACTATTTTGTCGTCTTCTTACCCTGTTGAGAAAAAGTTGAAAAAGCTACAGCAAGGATGGATCGATGTGTCTTTTGGAAGTTATGTTACGCCCAAAGTAGATGCTTATTACACCGATGGAAGATCCAAAAAAGGGGATTGGGGAATTCGATATGGCCACCAAAGTTCCAATTCAAATTTTGAAGTGTTGTCGGGCGCAGAGTTGCCAACAACTTTCAGCGAAAACAATGCAACACTCTGGGGCAAGAGATTTTATAAGAAAACGGTTGCAGATGCTAAGTTGAATTGGAACAGAAACGTGACCAATTGGTACGGCCTAGACTCTTCGCAATTGAGCTATTTCCCGGACTTTTCAGCGCTGAAACAAACCATGAATGTATACAGTGGGAATATAGGTATTCGCACCTTTGACAGAGATAGCAATGATTTGAATTGGTGGGGAAAGGCGGGGTATCGCTTAGCGTCAGACGCCTTCAGTTCGAACGAGCATTTTGTAGACGTGAGCGGGGGTGCGAGTAAGCTTGTTAAGACTGAGGTGTTTAGTGGTGAATTCGGTATGACTTACAATCAATTCAATTCAACAGGATTGGATTGGTCTCAGGACTATGCGAATACCTGGGGCGAGGGAGATACGCTTAGAACAGTTCGATCCTTTGACAATGCAATTGTAAGATTCATTCCAACGGCATACACGGTGTTTAATGATCTTCGCGTGAAGATTGGAATGGGATTATACATGCAATCGCGCGGAGAGCAGCGCGGACATTTCTATCCGCAAGCGGAGGTGAGCTACAGTATTCTCGACGGAATGTTTGTGCCCTATGCTGGAATCAAAGGGTCTTTGGCTCCGACAACCTATTATGGTCTGTACAATCAAAATCCATTCGTAGTAGTTCAACCACAGTTGCTGAATCAAAACAACAAAATGCAGGTTTATGGTGGAATAAGCGGATCTATTTCACGTCGGGTGAATTATTCCGTAGGAGGTGAGTTGAATAAGATCGAGAACTTTGCTTTCTTCGTGAATGATAGTTTGTTTTCTAGAGGAAATATGCAGGGTGTGTTGTATGATGATTTAAGAGTAGCTAAAGCGAAAGGTGAAATTGAAGTTTTAGGTGGAAGGAAATGGAAAGCTAAAATCGGTGGTTCGTATTCCTACTTTGAGACTAGTCAGCAGCACGCTTGGCAGTTGCCAAACTTGCAGTTCTCTGCTGAGGCGTCGTACAATTTGAACTCGAAGTTTAAATTTAATTTCCAAGGGATGTATTACGGAGATCGATGGGCGAAGTCATTATTGCCTGTGACAGGCAGAGATGCCCAATTACAATTAGACCGTTCTTATGTATATAAAATGAAGGGGTTTGTTGATGTGAATTTGCGCTCTACATACACCTACAACGAGCGTTTATCGGCCTATCTTCAATTCAATAATATTCTAGCTCAGAAGTATGCCATTTATAGCGGAATTCCAAGTCAGCGCTTCTTTGCAGCAATGGGCGCGTCTTATTCGTTTTAACGCAGCGATTTGTTAACGAAATGTTCATAAAACCACGGGGGCTTCGGCCCCCGTTTTTTGCTACGGCAATGGGCCTTTCGTAACTTTGGTCACCTTGAAAAAATGGGCTCGTCCTGTTCTTCAATTTGGAATTAAAAAGTTAGATAATTAATAGTCCTACGAGAGAATGAGTGAAGAAATAGAAAACACCTTAACCCCCGGTTATACCGCTGATAATATTCAGTCTTTAGAGGGGATGGAGCACGTGCGCATGCGTCCTGCTATGTACATTGGAGATATTGGAACTCGCGGTCTACACCATTTGGTGTATGAGGTAGTGGATAACAGTATTGATGAAGCGTTGGCTGGACATTGCGATACCGTTCAGGTATTTATTAATCCAGACAATAGCATCACGGTTAAAGATAACGGACGAGGTATTCCTGTTGACATGCACAAGAAGGAAGGCGTTAGCGCCCTTCAAGTGGTAATGACCAAGATTGGTGCTGGTGGTAAGTTTGACAAAGGGTCTTACAAGGTGTCGGGTGGTCTGCACGGTGTTGGGGTGAGTTGCGTGAATGCACTTTCGATTGCATTGAAAGCAGAAGTTCATCGCGAAGGAAAAATATATGTTCAAGAGTACAGCTGCGGTAAGGCGTTGTATCCCGTGAAAGAAATGGGAACAACAGAGCTTCGCGGAACCACTGTAACCTTCCTTCCAGACAATACGATTTTCGATACAGCCGAGTACAATTACGATACGTTGGCTAATCGCCTTCGTGAACTATCATTCTTGAACAAAGGCATTCGCCTTCATTTAACAGATGAGCGCGTGACCAACGAAGATGGAACATTCAAAAGTGAAGAGTTCTACAGCGAAGCTGGACTTATTGAGATGGTTAAGTTCTTAGATGAAAGCCGTCCGGCGATCATTGGAACTATCATTCACATGGAACGCACAGACGGTGCTATTCCAGTGGAAGTGGCCATGACCTACAACGATTCTTACAACGAGAATGTATTCTCTTATGTAAACAATATCAACACTCACGAAGGTGGAACCCACTTGCAAGGATTTAAACGCGGATTGACATCTACGTTGAAGGACTACGCAGATAAAAGTGGTTTGTTGGAAAAGGCGAAGGTTGAAATTGTAGGAGATGATTTTCGTGAAGGATTGACAGCAGTTGTGTCTGTTAAAGTTCAAGAACCACAATTCGAAGGACAAACCAAAACCAAATTGGGAAACAAGGAAGCTGTTGCTCCGGTATCTCAGGTCGTAAGTGAAATGCTTCAGGCATATTTGGAAGAACATCCAGCTGAAGCGAAAGCCATTGTACAAAAAGTAATTCTTGCTGCTCAAGCGCGCATAGCTGCGAAGAAGGCGCGTGAGACTATACAAAGAAAAGGAGTGGGATCGGGCGGTGGACTACCTGGTAAGTTGGCCGACTGTTCTGAAAAAGATCCAACGAAATCAGAGTTGTTCCTTGTCGAGGGAGATTCGGCGGGTGGAACCGCTAAGCAAGGACGTGATCGTGTGTTCCAAGCGATCTTGCCACTTCGTGGTAAAATCTTGAACGTTGAAAAAGCCATGCAACATCGCATACTTGAAAACGAAGAGATCAAGAACATGTACACCGCTCTCGGAGTTTACATTGGAACCGAGGACGACAGCAAAGCTTTGAACACTGCAAAGCTTCGTTATCATAAGATTGTGATCATGTGTGATGCCGACGTAGACGGATCTCACATTGAGACGCTTATTTTAACCTTCTTCTTCCGTCACATGAAAGAGTTGATTGATCAAGGAATGATCTACATCGCAACTCCTCCGTTGTACCAAGTGAAGAAAGGAAATAAAGGCGAATATGCTTGGACCGAAGAGCAACGCGATGCGCTGATTAAGGAAATGCGTGGAGCGGGTTCTGAAACAAGTGTAAACGTTCAACGATACAAGGGTCTTGGAGAGATGAACGCAGAACAGTTGTGGACAACTACTATGGATCCAACGACAAGAACATTACGTCAAGTAACCATTGACAACGCTGCGGCGTGTGACCAGATATTTTCTATGCTTATGGGCGACGAGGTTCCACCTCGTAGAGCGTTCATTGAAGCGAATGCGAAATACGCGAAGATCGACGCGTAACCACACTCTTCCCGCATTCGCGCGGGCAGGGTAACCTGCAAGAATAAGGGCCTCCATCGGAGGCCCTTATTTATTTCAACGAAGTTGAAACTATTTCAATTTGTCATTATTCAAATGTCGCATGGCGTCACGCTCAGTTTTCTTTGCCATGTTTTTGTCGAAGGCTTCTTGCAAATTGATGCCTGTCTGATTTGCAAGGCAAATCAGAACGAAAAGAACATCGGCCATTTCATCGCCAAGGTCTTTGGCTTTGTCGCTTTCTTTTTCGCTTTGCTCGCCGTAGCGGCGAGCAATGATGCGAGCGACCTCACCAACTTCTTCGGTTAGCATAGCCATGTTGGTGAGCTCGCTGAAATAGCGAACGCCAACCGTTTTAATCCATTCGTCTACTTGCGCTTGCAGCGCATTCAAATCTTTTTCCATTAATGACCTCCAGCCATTTCACCGATTTGAATGTTTTGCTTCTTTAAAATTCCTTTTACGCGGTAAGCGTAGAAGGCCAAGTAAGCAAAACATGCAACGCCCACGAAGTAAGAATATTGAATGCCTAACATGGCGTCGTCAGCCAAAGCACCTTGTGCCACAGAAACAAATCCACCGCCCATAATCATCATGATCAATAAACTAGATCCCGTATTTGTTCTGCTTCCCAATCCCGCTATGCCTAAAGTGAATATACATGGCCACAACGTGCTGCAGAACAATCCAACAGACATGAACGCGAATACGCTAATCATTCCACTTGCAAAAATTCCAACCAACAATGCCGCAATTCC
>JBJOON010000049.1:0-14882 GCA_046051235.1 Bacteroidota bacterium | reverse complement strand
GAAAAATCTTACGAAGTATCTTGTAGTTCACTACATCAGCCTATGCCCCTTATCCACCACTCTCCATTTCACATAATTCATCTTTGAAGTTAGGTCTCGAAGTTTATCTCCGTGTTTCCATGGAATGACAACGTCATATTTCCCGAAAATAAATTCAGTTGGAATCTTATTTTTTTCAATCGATTGCGCAATGGATTTCATTTGAGGATAGCATTTGCGATAACCCATCCAAACATCGAAAACTTGCTCGCGCACTGTGCGTTCGTGCATGTAGAATTCAACAAAACGAAACAACTTAACAGGAAGCAATTTCAGATTTTTCAGCAGGCGAGCCAAGTGAATAACTACGCTGCCGTTTTTCTTCAGTCCATTTGCTATGCTTCTTCCCAATAAAGTTCCAACTGTAAAAGCGTAGAGCTTGTTTCGAGTTAATCCGTCGCTGGCGAGAAATTTAGCTGAACTGATTTTCTCCCCCGCACATTGAATAAGCATAAGCCCCAATCTACCGCCCATGCTGTAAGACAGAAGCCTACATTTTTCAACCCCGTAATGATTCAAGATGAATAGAAACTGCTCCACCCAAGCTTCAGTAGAAAGTCCTTCTTTTAATTCTTTTGGGGTGAAGGAATCACTTCCCTCATGAGACCAAAAGCCAATGGCAACCATGCGCTCATTGTCTTTTAATTCATGTGCAAAGGTTTCGAAGTCTTCCGGGTTGCGTCCAAAGCCATGAAGGCAAAGAACCAATTCATTCGGCTCTTCCGACTTAGTCCATTCAACAACTTTGAATGATTTGTTTTGAAAGGAAAGTGAATGCGTCTTTTTCTTCATGATTTTTTCGAACCACGAAGGTATTTCATTCAAAAGATATTAGCGAACAATTTCAATCACCACTTCATTGCGTCTGCCTACGAGTTGGTATGGAGGATTGTATCCTAAGAACTTAAAATTACCCTTTGTTTTTATTCCTTTTGAATTCAAGTAATTCAGAAGTTCTTGCTTGTGTTTCTCACGATCATTGTCGTCTGCAAAACCGCCGAAGCGTATAGCGGCCATGACTTGTTCTTCTGTTTTCGATAAGATAACCTGACTGTTATTCGGCTTGGGAAGATTATTCATGTCGTAGCCTTCAGGCATAACGAAACTCATGGAAGAAAGACTGTCGTTAATATCCATCAGAACCGGTGCGGTCATAGCAATCTGTGTCTCGCTCTCATTTCCACCGAAGATGTAACCAGCCAATGCACGAAATCCAGGACTCGCCATTTCGTCATATGACTTAGACTTCGACTGCACTGTTGCTAAGGTAGCAGAAGGATACAAGCGTATTTCTATATCTCCATCTTTTTCAAGAACGGTATACGGTTGCTCTTTGGTTTTGCTTGTGGACATATAGACGAAAGATTGGAACATTATGAACACGATTGCAATCGCAAGCAGGATGTAGCCCATTAGTTTTTTACGTTTCATAACATTAAAACCAACGGCGGGTCTTATTGTTCAAGTGTAGATTAGTTCAAGAAATTTAATACCCACAAGGCACTTTGATCAATCTTTACTTGTTGAACTTTTTGATCCAATTCTAAAGCTTTAATTGCGTTTTCAAAGAATGTGTTTTCACGCTGATTAACAATGAAAAGCGTGCTTTCACCATTGAAAAGTCTCTTGTTCTCGGCTTGCAATAAACGTCTGTATAACGTTAAGTTGTTGTCTGCGAATTGTTTTTGCGAAAGCACATTCGAATAAGAGATATCTAGGGCAGTATTCTTTTGTTCTAACTGGTTTCTTTTCCATTCGGCATTCAAATTGTTTTCTTCAATTTTAATGCGCTGAATTTTCAAATCACCTCTTGCTTCACGCAAAAGAAGCGGCATTGAAAACTCGGCACCCCACCTGTAATTGTTTGTGGAAAAGTAGGAGGGAAGATCTTCACTAAAATCTTTATTCAGGAAGTGATACTCAACATTTAGTTTGGGTTTCAATTTTTCCATTTTCCATTTTTCTTCAATTCGAAGCGATTCAGCTTTGTTCGCGTAAAGAGCAAGTTCGGGGTGATTATCGAGCAATAAAACCAGTTCATTTCCCGATCTGAATGGCGCAAGTTCATTCTTGAAATTTGACGATGGCATCACTGTTTCGTTTAAAATGGTGGTTTTATTTTCATCGCTATTTTCGAGGAAGGCCACAAGGGCAATTCGCTTTTTTATGACATCAAGTTTAGACTCTTGAAATTGAAGAAGTCGATTTTGGTATTGTGCAAATCCTTCAAGGGTGTCTATAGCTGAACGGTCACCACCTAAAAATCTTTCCCTGACTGCAATGAAACGGCGCTCACTTGTTTCAACCAGAGAGTCAATAAGTATGTTTTTTTGAACTGAAAAGTACCAATCCGAATAAAGTTGAACACTTTGTGCGAGCAATTCATTCAAAGCTAATTGTTGTTCCAAATTTCCGGCTTGAAGGAGAACTTCAGCGCGTTTTTTAGCCATTCGTCTTTCGTCAATGACCAAACCTTTCAGCAAGGGAACAGCAACACCCAAAGAGAGCAAACCTCCGCCAGAAGTGTAGTCAGATGGATCTACATAGCTACCAGTATTCACATCAAAATGTCCAACAAGCCCTATGGCGTATGGCGTGTTGTATGAAAGAGATGTTTCTGAAATAGAATAGTATTGAGTGCCTGAAAAGAATTTATCCTTGAATTTGCTTTCTAAAACAGGGTCGAAAAGACCTTTCACCTGCAAATATTGTGCGTTTCGGAATTTGGGATTAAGCTTTGCTTTTTCGGCTAACGGATGTTCTTCCAAAACCCAATTCAAATATTCCGTAAGTGTTAACTCTTGGGAGGAAACACCCGATGAAAGCAGAGCAAAAAAGAGTAAAAGAAAGATTAGTTTTTTCATTTCGACTTTTCTTCTGATTTCTTTTTCGATTGATCTGGAGAATAAAAGTCAGGAGGGAATCCGTTAAACTTCCGCCACAACTCATATCCAACAGGAACATCATTAAGCAGCATGATTGCTTGAACTCCGCCACCTTGCTTCAATGCAGTTGGCCATTGCTCGCCATTTGAAGGCTGCACCAAAACGCGAAATTTTCCCGATTCATGAAGTGCAGGATCTACTGTAAGTATTGTTCCGTTGTATACGCCTTTCGAAATGTGCTGCCATCCTGTAATTACAAAAGCAGGAAAGCCATCAAAGATGAGACGTACCTGCTCACCAGCATGAACGAGTGGCATATCCACCGGGTCTATGAATACCTCAACGGCATGCGCAAATCTGTAGGGACTAATTCTCGCAATTTCTTCACCTTCTTTCACTGTTTCTCCAATTCCCGATTTCGATGTTTTGCTTATGAAACCATCTTGTGGGGCTAAGATGTAGTACAAGCCATTTCTGCGGTCGTAGTTGTTGAATTGATTCTGAAGTTTTGTCAATTCTGCTTCTGCGCCGTAGAGGGTAGACATTGAGGCGAATTTCTCACTTTCTGCTTTTGATATTTTATCGTTGTATTCGGCGTCAATTGCACGAAGTTCACGCTTTAAGTTCATGAATTCATTTCGTGAAATGGCGAGTTTATTGCGATGCTCAATAACTTTTGTAGCAGCGTTTTGGGTACTCATTCGACGCGTCTCTAATTCAGTTCTTGAAATTAAATCTTCCTTGAAAAGCTGCTCATAACGAACGAATTGATCTTGAATAATCTGAGCATTTCTCTCGGCGTTAGCAAGATCTGTGCTGTCTGTTGTAATCTTAAATTGAGCCTGATCTATTTTGGTTCGTGTTTGATCTTTTTTCACTTCCTTTCCGCTGATCATTGCGTTGATTTGAAGATCGAGTGATACGATTTTCGACATATAACCTTCGAGTGCACTTTCTTTCGATTGCAATTGTGACTCTGTATTTTGAACCAAGTTCGGGTCGAAGTAATCGACTTTCACCTCGGAAATAAATAGAATAGTATCTCCTTTTTTTACACTATCTCCTTCCTGCACGAACCACTTCTCAACTCGGCCACCAATAATAGTTTCCACTGCTTGAGGTCTGGAATTAGGTTCGAGTGAAATGATGCTACCTGCGCATGTTATGTTTTGCGTCCAAGGCACAAAGAGCACTCCAACAAGTATAGCGGCTGAAATGAGCAGAATACGAGCAGCGCGAATATTTTTAGAGCGTTGTTCAATTTTCTTCCAGGAGCTAAATGTAACGGAAGAATCAACGTCGTCGAGTAGATGTAGTTTATTCTTTTCCATCAATTAATTGAATTGAATTTTTTGAATTCCATCAAGCGGCTTGTCTGTTATGTTGTGTATGATAACAATCGATGATTTAAACTTAGAGCGAATGATTGCAAGTCCTTCGGGGTGCTGAAGAATGTATTGATTTCTTACAATCAACAAATCAGGCTTGGCAGCTATAGCTCTGGCAAGTTCTAGTAATGCCCTGTTTTCTAATGTCCAAATTGAATCACGGTGATGCGTATTGACATAAATTCCATCCTTGGCATCTTTGTAGAATTGATCAAGTCCAACAATTCCAGCAGCTTCAATGATTTCTTCATTTTTCGCAGAGGTGTTCCATTTGACATTGTTGAAAAAAGAATCCTCTAAAATTACAGGTAAGTGGTCGCACCATGCTGTACGAGATTTAAAATCTCTGATCGAGACATGCTTGATGTCATGACCGTTGCACTTCAAATCAAATACGTTGTCATTTCTGAAGTCTAACAATTGCAAGAACTTCTTGCAGTTCAAGGAGTTTCCTGTAATGGTATATATATTTCCTTTTTCAAGCGTGAAATCGTATGGTGCGGAACCTTCAATATAATCAATGGATGCTACAGAAATTTTGCTTGAGTCGTTAAGTTCAAGATTGTGTTGTTTGTTTCCTTGAAATGACATTGCTTTTTGCATGCTCGTCATTGTGTCGAAAATAGTACTTAACGAAAACAAGATTTTCTCAATGCTCGAAATAACCAAGACAATTACAATTTCAGCGCCTAGGAATTGGCCTACACTAATTTTTTGAGAAACAGCCAAGAAGCTACCGAGTAAGAGCATTCCTCCAACGATAACAATCTTAAAGGCGAGAAATGCATTTTGCTTTTGAATAAGCAACTTAAAGTGAAATCTTTTCGATGTTAGATATTGATCTGAAATTTTGTTTGCCTCGGTAAATGCAAATTCTGAAGAAGGTCTGTTGAATTTCTTTCTGAACAATTCAGCTAAAGACAACCAATTCACCATGTCATATTTTGAACAAGATTCCTCGTAGCTCGAATGCACTGCAGCGTTAAACTTCCATCTTAACAAGAGGATGAAGGAAACAACGAAAGACAATCCGAAAACAAAGAATATCGGATGGTAAAAGGAGATTAACAGTAAACCGAACGTGAGTTGCAGCGAAGCGAAAAGCAAGTCAATAAATAGCTTGCTGAATCCTTTTTGCAAATAGCTTATTTCAATAAAATACTTCGCGAAACTTCTGTCATTGGATAAAGGACTTTGGTTGAGTATTCGACTTAAGTAAGTATACGCGAGTTGCGTAAATAAACGCTGCTCAACATTCTCACCTTCCCGCATGAGCTTAATTTGAATGAAGCCGTTGAGCCAAACGAAGAAAAGTATCAATAAAAGAATGACATACATTCCCGGACGAACTTCTTGGGCCGTGACAAAAGTGAGTAGCAATTGAACTCCTACAGGCAATGCCAAAGAGAATAAACCGGCAAGTGAGGAGAGTAAAATAACTTTTCTAATGAAGTACTTCTCAAGCGAGAGCATCTCGCTGAGTGTCTTGTAAATTGAACCTGTTGAATCAGCCATATTTTCGAAACAAACAGCGTTTAATTGCCTTTTGTTCAAAGCTCGAAAATAGCGCAATAATATTAAACAAACTAACCTTTCATGCTATTTTCCGAGTAGCTCTCCCATTTATCAAGAACGGCTTGCATATCATCTGGAAGATTACTTTCGAAACTCATCCATTCTCCAGTTGTCGGATGGGTGAATGAAAGGGTTCGCGCATGCAGCGCTTGTCTTGGCAATAGGTCAAGACAGTTTTGAACGAATTGCTTGTACTTGTTGAAAGTAGTTCCTTTTAAAACTTTATCACCTCCATATTCAAAATCTCCAAAGAGCGTGTGCCCAATGTGCTTCATGTGAACACGAATCTGATGTGTTCTTCCCGTTTCCAGTTTACATTCAACCAAAGTCACATATCCGTATCGCTTCAGGACTTTGTAATGCGTTACCGCGTGCTTTCCATGATCGCCTTCCGGAAATACGGTGAACACTTTTCTGTCTTTCAAACTGCGTCCTGTATTTCCAATCACAGTTCCGTCTTCCTTCACATCTCCCCAAACCAAAGCCACATACCTTCTATCAATGGTACGATCGAAGAACTGCTTGCCCAAATGCGTTAACGCTTCTTCGGTCTTGGCAATAACCATAAGTCCAGTTGTGTTCTTGTCGAGTCGGTGAACCAATCCCGGACGCGCATCGCTGTTAATCGGAAGGTTCTGAAAATGATACAACATGGCATTCAACAAGGTGCCCGAGAAGTTTCCAAATCCCGGATGAACGACCATGTTCTTCGGTTTCATGAGAATAACCAAATCATCGTCTTCGTATACAATTTCAATGGGAATATCCTCAGCAATAAGTTCCATATCCCGCACGGGATAAGGCATTTCAATGGTTATTACGTCGTTGGGTTTAACCTTGTAACTGCTTTTTACGGGAACCCCATTCACTTTTACATAACCGTCATCGGCTGCGTTTTGAATGCGGTTGCGCGAAGTTCGTTCGAGGCGATCAACCAAGAACTTATCTAAGCGCATTAACTTTTGGCCTTTGTCTGAAACAATTCGATGATGCTCGAAAAACCCTTCTTCCTGTTCGTCTAGAATTTCGTTTTCTTCCATCTTATTGTTTCATTGCTTTTAAGCGAATGATTTCTTGTGTTGAATTGTTTGTGATTTGAATGAAATACATTCCAACAGGAAGAGTGTTGTTTTCCATTTCAATGCTATTCACATGTGATTGGAATGATGACTCTATAAGTTTTCCTGTTGAAGAAAGAATAGATACGTTATAGGAGTGGTTTTCATTCAATCCTTGAATGGTGAAGTTGCTGTTAAACGGATTCGGGAACAGTGAAGGGGTTTCCTTCGAAAGTTCTGTTATAGAATTCCAAACCGAAGATTTTCCAGATTTGAATACAGGACGAATCATAAGTGAGCCGCTAATACTCGATTGCTGCCAAGGTTGTTGGAATCCATTGTTGTAAAAGACTTTAGTAGCGTTGGTGGTTCCGCTCTTGTCATTTCCAATAGGAAGCCCAACACTGCCGCTTTGCACCCAACCAACATAGAAGTTTCCAGTTACAGCAATTGGGTTGTCGTACGCATAATAAGAGAAATAGTTTTCGCCGTGCTGATAGAAAGCAGGGTGGTGATAGTTGTAGTTTTCTCCAAGTTCATCGCCTGGTGTAGTTCCACCATCGGACCAAGCGCGTAACAAAATTGTTTCTGCGCTCACATCCGTTCCTGAAGGAAGCCAATGCACAAACAATCCCAAGAGTGAGTCTGTCACCTCAGCACGGAACTTTGTTGCAATCATTCCACCAGCTGCTGAATTAGAATATCCTCGTTCTGCCGTCCCGTCGTCGTAAGCGTAGTAGTTATAAAAATACTGACGCAAAGTTGCAGTGTCGTTTTGAAGACGCGCGTCTGTTGGATTGATAAATGTTTTTACATCGAAGTAAGAACACGTGTCGTCAGGCGTGACGTTGTAGGTAAATCCGTTCAGGTTAATTGTTCTTGTGAAAGAAGAATTCGCATTCAATGCTGTATTGAAATCAACAGCATTGAAAACCTGTGAGGTTCCATCTTGCTTTGTAATGCTGTAGCTGGTTACAATGTTCTCGTCGTTACCCAAGTTGCGTTCTTGAACGGCAATGCTTGAAGCCATATTACCGCTTGAATTCGCAGCGAAGTGTGTTAAAGGCATGGCAGTGTATTCGTTTAGCAATGTGCGCAATGGATATTGCATGCACACTTCGTCGAAAATGACATTGCTTGAATCTACTCCAGCATCAAGTTGAACATAGTCAATGTGCCAATGGTCAAATGCACCACTCAGCGTTCCGAAATTTCTGAATCTAAATTGAAATCCATCGAGCAAATATTCAGGGGCATCCACTGCAATGAAAATTTGTTCAAAGGTGTCGGTTGGAAAAACTTCTGGACTGGTCCAAACTTGCGTCCATTGTCCGGCGCCGAAAGGCGAGAAGAATTCAACAATTAAACTGTCCCCTGTATCAGGATTGTTTCCCATTCCACCACCTTGATAGAAGAATGAAAGAAATACTTGATCTGCTGCGGTTAATGTTGAAAGGTCAATTGGAAGGGAAGTTAAGGTGTCGGCACTTCCGTAAGAAAACTCATCGGCGAAATCGTACGGGTAACCATCTGCGCGCAACCCATCTAAAGTTGCCACACCTATTGAAGGAGGAGCAATTGGAAATCCTGAATTTATAAATGCACAAGTGTCTGACCAACGTTGCCATGCATTGGGAACGGCAGGATCATTCGTGGGCAAAGAATATCGCGAAAAGTCATCGAAGAAAGGAAGTGTTAAACTAGCTGTCCCACCGCGGGTTTGGCCTTGTTGTTTCCAAATAAATTCTTTTTTAGATTTTGCATTGCGCTGCGCATCGAAACGAATAACAGTCTCTGTTTCTTGAGAGAAGCTAGACAAAAATGCAAACAAGAAAACGATAGAAAGTAATTTTTTCATTAAGGTACGAATAGGTCTTGTTGCTGCTCAAACGGATTGATTAACGTATCTATTGTGCAAGGCTCTTTGCTTAACCAGAAATCCATAAATCGCCCTGCTGCCATTGGCATAGCTTTGGAAGAATACTTTGGATCTTGTCTGCAAACGTGATATTGCGCAGAGTCAGCAGAACTGTATGCAGCAGGTTCGAAGAATCCTTGTCCCGATAAATTCAAACTGTTCAATAAGTTAATCGCGTCGTGATAAGACAATCCGAAAAGGTTAGGAACCGGAACCGTGGTTTTCGCTCCTTCACCTACTGTAAGCACCACTGTTTGTCCGTGTTCCAACAATTCGCCATATTTCAGGGAACGACCGTTGTATTCCACTTTCATCACAACACCAATCATGCTGTTGTTCGGAGCATACTTAATTTGAAACTTGATTCCCTTATTCGTTAAACGAAGTGAAGCAATCTGAATGTGGTCGCCTTCCTTCACATTAATAGGAACCATCGGTGGCGTTCTTTTGAAAATGCTAATGAAGATAACGCGACCGTCTTTCACCATGCTTCCAGGTTTCGGACTTTGATCTCTTACTGTGCCTGGCGCAGCAGTGGCAACGAACAAACTGTCTGTTACCACCATCTCTAAATCTAGGTCATCTAATATTGCGCGAGCTTCTGCTTCAGATTTTCCTTTTAGATCAGGAATCTGAATGGCCTCGTCGTGACGCGTGTAAAATTTCAAGAAGAAAACAACGGCAAGGAACAAGAACAAGTTCACGCTCAAAATGATGAGCACTTGCTTCTTTCCGTATTTCGATTTTAAAAATTTTACAAACGACATAGTTTCAATTCAAAGAATTAGTTCGCCATTTCTTTTCCAATTGCATTGTCATAAAGATCTTTATAATCTGCAATCATTCCAAAATTCTGTTCGTCAACTGTGCATCTTCCTTTAGTAACATGACCTAAAAGCAAGCAAGGAATATTCATTTCAGCAACGAAGTCTAAGAATTTGTCTTCGTCTTCTTCCACCACTGAAACAACTACACGGCTTTGCGATTCGCCAAACAAGAAGGCGTCTTTGCGAATTTCACAGTCTGTTACCACATCGAATCCAAGGTTGTTCGGCAAGCACATTTCAACCAACGTAGTAAACAGTCCACCGTCGCTCACGTCGTGTGCTGCGTTAATGAAACTGTTTTTAATAAGTCCTTTAATACATTGTTGAAGTTGGTATTCTTCTTCCAAGTTGAACGAAGGTGCCGGAGAACCTAGGGTTCCGACAATGTTCGCTAAGTATTCGCTCGAATTAATTTCGTTTTGTGTTGTTCCCAAAAGGAAAATCAAATCGCCTTTGTATTTGAAATCCAAAGTCATTTGCAAACTCTTGTCTTTCATTACACCCAACATTCCAATGGTTGGAGTAGGGAAGACCGGCGCAGCAGATCCGTCTGCTTTTGCCGTTTGATTGTAGAAGCTCACGTTTCCACCCGTTACAGGAGTTTGGAATTTCGTACATGCTGCACCCATTCCTTTGATTGCTCCTACGAATTGCCAGTACACTTCAGGGTTGTATGGATTTCCGAAGTTCAAGCAATTGGTAATTGCTGAAGGCTCTCCGCCTGAGCACACAATGTTACGCGCTGCTTCCGCAACAGCGATTTGTGTTCCAATTTCCGGGTCGTTGTTCACGTAACGCGCGTTACAATCAACGGTTAATACAACCGCTTTGTTTGTTCCTTTCACGTTCACAACAGCCGCGTCGCTCTTGCGATTCGTGCTCATGTTCACAGTTCCCACCATGCTGTCGTATTGCTCATACACCCAACGCTTGCTCGCAATGTTCGGTAAGGCAATCAATTGTCTTGCAGTTACAACATAGTCTTTCGGTTCGGCCACGTTGTCCATGTTGAACTTCTTGTTCTCTGCATAATATGCTGGCTCGCTGTATTCTCGTTCGTACACAGGAGCTCCTCCGCCAAGCACAAGGCTTTCCGCAGGAATCTCGCTCACAATCTCTCCGTTCATGTAATAACGAACCATTGGTCCTTCAGTCACCACACCAATTTCCGCAGCATGTAAATCCCACTTTTCGAAAATCTTTTCTACTTCCGCTTCGTGTCCTTTCTTAATCACGATAAGCATACGCTCTTGCGATTCAGAAAGCAAAATTTCGAATGGCTGCATGCCTTCTTGTCTGGTTGGAACCTTGTCTAACTGAATGTCCATTCCAACACCACCACCCGCGCTCATTTCAGAGGTAGAGCAGGTGATACCTGCTGCACCCATGTCTTGCATTCCTGCAATAGCATCGGTTTCTGCCAATTCCATTGTTGCTTCCAACAATAATTTTTCTTGAAAAGGATCACCAACTTGAACAGAAGGCAAATCTTTCGCAGACTCTGCAGTAATATCTTTCGAAGCGAACGACGCTCCTTTAATTCCATCTTTTCCTGTGGCAGAACCAACAATGTAAACCGGATTTCCAACGCCTCTTGCCTTCGCGCTAATCATCTTTCCGTTTTCTTCACCACCAACAGTAGGAATACCGAAGGCGTTTCCATAATTACCAATTCCTTTCACCACACCTTCCAACAACCATTTGGTTTTCGGATTTTCAAGTTTCCCGAAACGAAGTGAATTCAGTTGTGCAATCGGACGAGCACCCATGGTGAAGATGTCGCGGTTAATTCCGCCAACACCGGTAGCAGCACCTTGGTATGGCTCAAGAGCACTGGGGTGGTTATGAGATTCTATTTTGAAGGCGCAACCTAAGCCGTCGCCAATATCTACAAGGCCTGCATTCTCTTCTCCGGCCTTCACCAACATGTGTGGTCCGTCTTTCGGAAGGGTTTTCAACCACTTGATACTGTTTTTGTATGAGCAGTGTTCGCTCCACATCACAGAGTATACGCACATTTCCGTGAAATTCGGCGTGCGGCCTAAGATGGTTTTGATTTGATCAAATTCTTCGGGACGAAGTCCCATTTCTTGTGCTTGTTCAAGCGTTGCAATTTGCGTAGATGCGTTCGACATGTAGTACGTTTAAAAAACTGACGCGAAGATAACTTATTTCAACTCGTCTAACTTCATTTTTCCCTCGTCATTCCAAAGGCTCTCTTCTAGGTCAAGCGCTATGACGCGGGCGTAGGGAGTTGGGCCATTTCCATAAGTTTTCAACGAAACAAGTCCGGGATGTGAACTCCAGGAAATTTTTCCAATGATTTCGTAGTTCACTCGGGCATCATTATCGAGGTAAAACGCCGATTTTATTTTTGGAAGAAGACCTTTCAAATAGACCGTTTCAATTCCATTTGGAACGAAAACAAAGAGTGTATGTCCGTTTGCGCTCACGGTCGTTGGGAACTCACAGTACTCGCGTGGCAAGCCTGCGCGTGTTCCGTATATCGCAGCGCCGTAGTGATTCAGCCAGGCGCCGGTCTCTTCTATGACGCGGTGTACTTGGGGCGGGAAGGTGCCGTTTTCTTTCGGACCAATGTCGAGCAATAAATTTCCACCTAACGAAACCACGTCGGTTAAAATGTGAATGATCTGCTCAGGGGTTTTAAACGCCGTATCTTGTGGTTGCCAGCCCCAGTTGGTGTTCAGGGTCATGCACAATTCCCAGGGCTTTTCATTTCTATGAATGGGGAATGAGTTCTCTGGAGTCTCGTAATTCCCGCAATCCGGTAGGCGGTTGTTGATGAGGACGTTTTTGTTTTTCGCTTTCAAGCTGTCGCGAATAGCGAAGGCGTTCCATTCTTGCGCGGAATGTTCCCAACCCCCGTCGAACCACCACAGGTCTGGATTGTACGCATTGCGCAGTTCCATTATTTGCGCTTCGTTATAGGTTTTGAAAACGTTCCAGCGCTCGGTGTCGTCTGCTATTTTATAACGTGTGCTGTCTTTCAAAAAGCCGGGATAGCACGGATGGCTCCAGTCGATGAGCGAATAATAGATTCCGATTTTTATTTTTTTATGTTGAAGGGAAGCGATCAAAGGCGAATAGACATCGCGTCCAGCTGGAGACGTTTTCGGGATGCTGTTGATGAAGGGCGTTTTTCTTTTTTGTTTGGAAGGAGTGTTCAGATATGGAACCTTCGTGTCCCAAAGCGCCACACCGTCGTGATGCTTGGAAGTGATAACAGCGTATTTCGCACCAGAACTTTCAATGAGTTCAGCCCATTCTTCTGGATTGTATTTGCTGGCGGTGAAGCCCTTCGCTTGCGCCATGTAGTCGCTATGTGAAATTTTCTTGTTGTGAAAAGACCACGACTCGTCTATTCCTTTCACTGAATAAATTCCCCAGTGAATGAAGATTCCCAATTTAGCATCTTGAAACCAATTGTCGTTTGCTTGACCGAAGCCTTGCAGGGCGAATAAAACAGCGAGCAGTGTGAAGATTTTAAATTTCATCTTCAAATATAATCAGAGTCAAGGCCACGTTTTCAATTGGCTCCAATCGAAATCCCATTCGGGCGTTTCGAGTATGCCCATTTCGCTTGCTTTGAACCAGGGCGACATTCCAGCGTTGTTCGGATTCTTTAAAATTTCAATTTCTTGCGCGGGCATGTAACTCTGGGCCAGCATAAATAACTTCCCTTCACTTCCTTCTGCCACATCAACAACAATAACGGCATGACCGGGAGATCCGCCTTTAATGAAGACATCACCAGCCTCAAGGGTTGCAACGTTTTTTGCTTGAAGTTCTTTTGAAAGTGAAAGTGTTCCGGCATAAGTGAAAATCTTTTTCATGTAATTCATGAAATCCTCATGCGATTCGGAGGCTGCACCACCGCTGGTCCAACCGTTGCATGCTGAATTCAATCGCTTCCCTTTTTTCCATTCGGAATATTTCATGTTGAATCCGTTAGTGAGATCGAAGGCAATATCATCGAAACGTTTCTCTGCAAACAGCCACTCAGCGCGAAGGCGCATAATGGCATCGGCGCATTGTTGCAAATCTGTATTTCCAACCGAAATGTCTACAACGGCGGCTGCTACTTTGTTCGGCTTTGTTTCGCCGTTGTATCGTTTGGTTAACGTTCCTGCAGGTTTCAGCGGCAACTGTTGCAAATAATTTCCGAACGTCCCGGCTTCGTATGATCTTCTGAAGTAACCGTTCGGAACTTCAAATCGTGTCTTCACCGTATTCCCCTCCGCATTTTCTTGCGAAGCATCTTGTTTATCATCTTTCACTCCGTGAATCTTGCCATTGGCATCTTGCTTCGCATCTTGAGCAACATCTTTCCCCGAATAAGAAGAACATTGCACTGCTGCAGCTATAACTAATGAAATTGTTCCGAATTTAAAGAAGGTCGCAAGTTTATTCATTCCGATAAATTTTTAGTCGTGAAGAGAATTCGGGAACGATAAAGTTTTTGAAATAGTATATGCGTTTTTACGGCATATGTGATTCTTGGAGAAATAAGTGATACTGATAATATTTGTTTCCAAATAATGAGAAGATGTTACAACATAGTTATAACTTTGCGGAAAGATATTTGAGAGATATGAAATCGAAAATAATTTCCATAGGAAATTCGAAAGGAGTCATTATCCCTTCTTCATTTATGAAAGACTTGGGTCTAACCGATTCGGTCGAAATGGAGGTGGTAGAGAATACCTTGGTCATTCGTCCGGCTTCCATTGCGCGAAAAGGTTGGGAGGAACAAATTGCTTTGGCCGCTAAAGCTGACAATAGCAAAGACCGACTGCCTGATTTTTTCAAAGATGAAAACATGGAGGATTGGACATGGTAGAACGCTTCGGAATATATTGGATTAATCTTGATCCAACGGTTGGACGTGAGATGAAGAAAACGCGTCCGTGCATTGTTCTATCTCCAAATGAAATGAATCGACACATGAGCACGGTTATCATTGCCCCAATCACGTCGACACTGCGCAATTATCCTATGCGACTTAATTTAACGTTGAAAGGCAAGAAAGGACAAATTGCGTGTGATCAAATACGCTGCGTAGATGTTCAGCGGATGGGAAGTAAAATTCAAAATCTTCTGGCTTCTCAACAAAAAAAGTTGCGTGGAATTTTAGAAGAATTTCTTGTGGCGGAGTGATTATCATTCCATCC
>JBJOON010000048.1:0-11480 GCA_046051235.1 Bacteroidota bacterium | reverse complement strand
ACCGCTTATGCAGCGAATGTTGTAACCAATGGCTCAGCTACTTGTTATTCTGCGACAGTTCCAGTAACTGTTTCTGCAGGATTGCCTTTGGTTGTGACCTTAGGAGCGCAGGCACCGGTTACTCAAACTTTTGCATTGGCTTCTAACTACACAGTAGTTGCAGGAGGGGCTCCGCAAAACCTTACAGGAACGATTTCAATTCCAGCGGGTGTTACGGTAACAAGCACTGTTCTTAAGATTAATGGTGTTACAACAACAGACTTTACTTATGGAACAAACGTTACCGTTGGTATGTCTGGTGCCTCAGCATTAGCAACTCAAACGGTGTCACCTGTTGCGAACGTGATAACAAATGCTGGTCCTTACACCTACAATGCTACTAACATTGCTGCACCAGGTGGAATAGTATATCTGACTTTCACGCACAACTATTCATTCGGTGGTGATATGACTATTGCTAGCATAGAACTGTTGGTTACATATGCAGCACCTGTTTCAGGAAACGTTTGTCCAGGTACTCCTGTGACATTAAGTGCTACAACAACTGGTGGTGGTACTAACCCAACTTATCAGTGGAACTTAAACGGAACACCAATCGATGGAGCTACTTCAGCTACCTATGTTGCTACTCCTGCTTCTGCAACCGATGCATACACTGCAACAGTTGTTGATGATTGTAACCCATCTGGAGTAACATCTTCAGGATTCTCAGTTAACTTGTTTACTATTACTGCTGGAACCATTACTGGTCCGGCTGCTATCTTAGTAAATGACTTCACTGCTCCAATTCCTGGTGCTGGAACTTGGGATATTGCAGGTCAAGATGCTGGTTCAACCATTCAATGGTCATTTGGAACAGCTGCAAACGGTCCATTCAATGCAATCGGTGGTGCAACAGGATCTTCTCAGACCCTTTATGCTGCCGGAGCTGCAGGAACAGTTTATTTGACAGCTATTACAACTACTACGGATGGCTGTTCAATACAAGCCAATGTTGCAACAGTTACATTGGGTAATGCTATTGACACCCCATGTACGGCAGCTGCTATTACATTTGGTAATCAAGGTGGACAAGAATGGTCTTCGGCTGCAGCTTCAGCTCAACCAGGTGAAACCTATGGAAATAATGTTCCAAACCCTGGAAATACAGTTTGGTTCAAGTTCGTGGCGCCAGAATCTGGACACGTGAGCATTGAAACTACAAGCACTACAAACTGGGATAATTACATTACCTTATTCAGTGCTACTGATTGCAACAACTTCGCAGGATTCACTCAATTGGGCTTTAGCGATGATGCGAACGGTACGTCGCAAGGTGCATTGATGGACGTTAAATGTTTGGTGCCTGGTGCAACGTATTACGTGCAAATGCGCTATTGGTCATCTTCAAACATTATAGGACAAGCTGGAATTATCCTAACAGACTTAGGTAATGTTGCACCTGCAATTAACAGTGTTCCATCGAACACAGTTGCTTCTGCAGCAACAGGCACTTGTGCTGCTACCATTACATGGGCTGCACCAGTTGCGACAGATGATCAAGGTTGTGTTACGTTGACTTCAACACACAACTCAGGAGATTCGTTCCCTGTTGGTGTAACCACTGTAACCTATACTGCTACGGATGCTCAAGGGTTGATTGCTACGGCATCATTCACCATTACTGTGAACGATACACAATTGCCAACCATTACAGCTCCAGGTGCGGTTACCGTAACTGCTGCATTGAACTCTTGTACTGCAACGGCTACATTAGGTTCAGCAACAACTGCTGACAACTGCGGTGTTGCTACAACAACGGACAATGCTCCAGCTACATTCCCTATCGGTAACACCACTGTTACTTACACTGTAACTGACGTTAACGGAAACGTTGCAACAGCTACACAAGTAGTAACTGTAAACGTTAACCCAGCAAACATCTGGTATGTAGATGCAGACGGTGACAACTACGGTGTTGCAGGTGCAACTGTAACTGCTTGTAGTCAACCAACGGGTTACGCTGCAAATACAACAGACTGCGACGATTCGAATGCAAACGTTAACCCAGGTGAAATTGAAATCTGCGGAAACTCGATCGATGATAACTGTAGTGGAACATCTGAAGAGGGTTGCTTAAACCCAGGAGAAAACCCATCGAATGCAATTACAATGACAACCACGAATTGGCCGAACTGTAGTTCAATCAATGGAACTCTTGTTAATGCAACTGCTACCGGTGCTGCTCAGACAGTATGTTTAACAGGTGAAGACAAATGGCACCAGTTTGTGGCAACTTCAGAAGGTATTAGCATTGTTGTAAACTCAACATCGGCAGATATCCTTATTGAATTGCAAAACGCTTCAGGAGACCTAATTGCACAAGAAAATGCAGTTTCAGGTATCGGAGGTGAGACATTAAACCATTTTGGTTTAGTTTCAGGTCAAGTGTACAAAGTTGGTATTCGCAACTACAACAGTACCTTAGGTACTGGTACATACACTGTTTGTGCTAAGATGTTAAAGCGTGGAGGTTGTGACTATGGTCCAGGACCATACAGTTTGTGTCAGTTCTTCAAGGGAACTTGGGCTGGTGCAGCGGGTACATCTTACACATTTACGTTCACAGGTTTAACAGGTCCTGCAGCTGGTAATGTATACACTCGCACACAATCTAACAACATTTGTGTATTGAGCAGTGTATTGCCTACATTACCTTACGGTTCGACATATAGTGTTTTAATTACGAATGTTTATTCGTTACAAAATGCTTCAGGTCAAACAGAAGTGATTTCAGTTCCTGCATTGTCGGCTTGTTCTATGAGCACAGCTGCTCAACCAGCAACTGCTCTTCGTACAGCTGATCAATGTGCTGCGGGTCCAAGATTCCGTGGTTCAATCGTAGCATCAATGCCATGGGTATGTGGTGCTATTAACTGGCGTTGGGAGTTCACTGAGTTAGATGCATCTGGATCACCGACTGGTCTTCCAATTGTATTGAACAGAGGTGCAGGTTCTAATTTCATTAACTTGGGTCTGATCTCACAATTGCAATTTGGTAAAACATATTCAGTTCGTACTGCTCCAATTATGTCATACACAGGAGAAAACTACCAATGGGGAGCTTCTGTATGTATGAGTATTGTTGGATCTGCAGGAATGATTGCTGACGGTGGTCAGGCAAACAATCAAACTGTGAGAATGGAAACAGCAAATGAATTCAACATGAGCTTGTATCCAAATCCAACTCACGGTACAGACGTGAATATTAACCTTTCTGGAATTGATTCAGAAAATGTACAAATCCGCATTGTAGATGCAATGGGTCGTCAAGTATGGAACAATCGTTACTCGGTTAGCGGTGTGTTGAATACTAACATTACCTTTGAGCGTCCACTTGCTAATGGATTATACATGGTTGAAGCAATCTTCAACGGTGAAGTTCATACACAACGTTTGATGGTTCAAAAATAAAACTAGCGCAGCTAGTCTTATTTCAACCGAAATAATGAAAAGGCCCCCTTCGAAAGAAGGGGGCTTTTTTATTAAGCAACCAAATACCTATCATTCGTCTTTAGAATACCTTAACTAAAGATCATAATGATACGTATTTGTTTTGCGATTTTTTTGAGTGTTATAACTTCATATAAAGGATTTTCCCAAAACTTTATCGATGTCAGCAACGAATGGGGAATTGCTGCTTTGAACGCTTCTACTTTGTATGGCACAGGCTCAAGCGCTTTTGATGTGAACGAAGATGGTTGGGATGATTTGACGATTTGTATTGCCGGCGCTCCAACTCGATTATATATAAACCAGCAAGGCACGTTTCAATTGCATACCACTTTTGAAAATATTTATGATTCGAAAACTTGTCTTTGGGGAGACTATGATGAAGATGGAGATAATGATCTCTTCATAATTAAACGAGACGGCCCGTCACAATTGTTTGTTCAGACAGACAGCCTCGTTTTCGTCAATCAATCCAGTTGGCTAAGTTTTTTGTTTGTTGCGGCAAATAATTCATTTGGGGCCGCTTTAGGTGATTACAATCGGGATTCATTTTTAGATTTATATGTAGCCAATTACAGCACAGCTAATGCAGGAGGGGTAAAGAGTACTTTTCTAACGAACAATCAAAATGGAACCTTCCAATGGTCCACTCACGGTTATTCAAGAAATCATTTTCAACCTGTATTCTTAGATTTTAATCGTGATTTATTTCAGGACATTTTTGTTATTAATGATTTCAAAGTAGGTAATGAATTGTACATGCAGTCTACAAATGGCGTTTTTACTGATTTAACATCACAGGGTGCTCTTGGGCTAAGTGGTGAGCAGTATTTAGATGCGATGTCTAATTCTTGGTGTGATTATGATAATGATGGTGACTTTGATTTATATGTGACCAATACACCGTACCATGGAAATTATTTAATGGAAAACAACGGGACAAATTTTTTTTCGAACGTTGCATTAACAAATGGTTCTGCATTGTTTGAATGGTCTTGGAGCGCATTGTGGTTTGACATAGAGAATGATGGTTGGAACGATATAATTGTTTGCAGTAGGGATGTGAACCCTTTTTATGTAAGCGATTATGGAAACTACGTGTTGCGCAATACCCAAGGACAATTCACCAATGATTTGAATACGGGATTGTCTAATTTACCCTACGGCTATTTTACCTCTTCGAAAGGCGATTTCAATAACGACGGCTTATATGATATTTACATGGGCGCAGAGACTGGGCAAACCTCGAAAGTCTTCAAGAATACGACCAACTCGGCCAACAATTATGCAAAGATTCGGCTAAAGGGAAGATTAAGTAACCGAAATGGAGTGGGTACCTACATCGATTATTTCGTGAATGGAGAGCATCGAATACACTATACCCATTCAGGAGAAAATTATCTTAGTCAAAATTCTCAAAACATCATTTTCGGACTCGGCGAGAATAACCAAATTGACTCTTTAAAATTATCTTGGCTTAGTGGTGTTGTAGATACTTATTATAATATTCCAGCGAATTCAACTCATATTTTTGTTGAAGGGGAAACACAGCCAGGCATTCAGGCGTCTAAAAAGTTATTATGTCTAGTTGAAGGAGATAGCCTGCAACTTAGCATTTCCGGTTGGCCCACTCACATTTGGCAAAACGGATCAAATTCAAGCAGCATGTGGGTTTATGCACCCGGAACCTACACGGTTACTGTAGGAACTGGTTTTGGTCATTCAATTGTGCTGAGTTACACTGTTGAAATAGCTTCATCAGAAAATTTTGTTATCGATAGGACACATGTTTTATGCCATGATGGGAATACAGGTTCTATTCAAATTTCAGAATCAAATACAGGGGAATTGATTTATACGATGGAGAATTTAACCGCTGGGTTGTATACGATCCCACTTAATCTTGCGGAGGGATGTGTTGTAATGCAGCAGATTGTAATTAATGAACCACTACCATTTCAACTCGTTTTAGATTCTCTTGTGAATACGTGCGAAGGTGTCAGCACCGGTCAGGCTTTTGTTCTTGGAATGGATGGCACTGAGCCATATTCGGGGTTCAACGAATTTGGAATTCTTCACTTAACAGATTTGTCTGCTGGAATGCATACTGGTAGTGTCTCAGATTCAAACGGTTGTTTTTCAGTCTATAACTTTACGATTGATGAAATTCCACCGGCGATCATTGAAGTTGTCTCTCAGTCTTTTGTATGTCCGAATGATCAAGTCATCTTCGACGCCATTGTTTCTGGTGTCGTAGGAAATTTTTCATGGGATGTTTTATCACCAGGCGCTTTGCTAGGTGCAGGAGACTATTTTTCGGCGGTAATTGATTCTTTTCAATGTGTAACCACAGTAAATTTCACTATTGAAGAAATTCAGTTTCCAGAGGTAAGTGCAATTATCTCTGAAAGTACTCTTGGGTTGGGAAGTATTTTGTTAGATGTTGTGGGAAATTATCCTCCTTATTCTGCTACTTGGCAGTCCGGATTTATTGGTTTGAATTACACTGGCTTGGCGCAAGGTAATTACCATGTCTCTATTTCTGATTCTTTCGGATGTGCAATAGACACTTCATTTACCGTATCATTCGATTTTGTTGAAGAAGAGAATGTTTCAACTGATTTTATAGTCGATTGGAAGGAAGGAGTGTTGAAATACACAGGTTCAGAGTTGATATTTGATTTAGAAATATTTAACAGCATTGGACAATTGATTTATTCGAAATCTCTAATGGGTACAAATGAGTTGATTCGTCTCAATATTTCTCCTCAGACACTTTACGTCACTTCTTCAAAGGGGAATTCACGCGCAAGAGTTATTCTTCGTTGAGGCAACCATTTATTTGTGCTTCGTCTTTGTAATACCTTAACCAAAACCTACCCTTATGTTGAATTCAGCTTTTTGCTTTATTTCATCGTAGTTAAAAAAGCATCTCAGAATTTTTCTGAGGTGTTTTTTTTTGATAGGACATGTAAAATCCCTAAACATCATGACTATGAACTGGATACTTCACAAAGATGGTCTTCATTACGATGGAACAGTAACTTTGCATCATGTATTTGTATACGATGCGGCAGGTAAATTGCTTCATAGGGAGCAAGTTTTAGCCGGACAAACCTGCATTCCGATACACTCGAGCGGTCCGTTGTTCATCCTTTCTCACGAAGGCAATTGGAAGTCTTCAATCTCCCTAGAATAATCCTTCAAAGAAGGTCATCCACGAAGTGGTCATCATTCGAAGAGTGTCATCACGATAGTGTCGTGTCATCCACGAAGTGGTCATCACGACCGAGTCGTGTCATCCATCGAAAATGGTAGCGTTAAGTGAAACAACGCGATACCTCCACTAACCGCGACATTCAGGCTGTGTTTGGTGCCGTGTTGCTCTATTTCAAGCGAGCCGGTAACGAGCTTGAGCACTTCTTCATCTACACCATTCACTTCATTGCCCAAAACCAAGGCAATGGGTTTCTGCGAGTGAACGGTGTGAAGAGCAACACTGTTATGCGTCTGCTCCAACGCCCACACTTCGTGTGTACCCTGTATCTCCATAACCGCCTCGGCAGTGTTGCTGAAATGCTTCCAGCTAACCGATTCCGTTGAACCCAACGCAGTCTTTAAAATTTCGCGGTGAGGAGGAATCGGAGTAATTCCGCAACAGTAAATCGCTTCAATGCGAAACGCATCGGCACTGCGGAATAGACTTCCGACATTCAACGCGCTACGGAAATTGTCTAGAATTAAGACAATCGGAAATTTTTCAGCTTGCTGAAATTCTTCAGCGTTCAAACGCTGAAGTTCATCCATACTTTTCTTCTCGAAACTCATTCAACCGTAATGTAAAATGGAAGACGCGTCTGAATCTTTCCGCCGTTACTCAATTGACGAATGTCTTGATAATTCTTGAATCTGCTACCGAGTATACGCGATAGAATCGCATCTTCCGATTTGCCTGAAATGTTGTCGAAAAACTCTTCCAAAGGATCAAGCATTTCAGGTAATTCAAGAATTGAATTCGAACTAACGCCAGCCTTTGCTGCAGCATAGGCAACAGCTTCACGCAAGCCTCCCATCTCGTCTACAAGTCCAATGTTCAGAGCATCTTCACCACTCCAAACACGGCCTTGTCCAATGCTGTCGACGTAATTCTGAGAGATGTTTCTTCCCAATGCAACCTTGCTTGTGAAGTCGTTGTAAATGTTACTCACCATGACTTGCATAGCGCGCTTCTGAACGGTATCTAACGGGGAAGTCAGCGTCATCATATTCGCGTGCTCATGCGTCTTGTACGCGTCGAATGTGATGCCCAATTTGTGGTCTAAGAAATTCTGAAGATTCGGAATAATTCCAAATACACCAATGGATCCTGTAATGGTATTCGGCTGCGCGAAGATGCGATCTGCGCCACAAGCAATGTAATATCCGCCAGAGGCGGCGTAATCGCCCATGCTCACGACAAACACTTTTCCGCTTTGCTTAATCAATTCTGCTTCCCTCCAAATGACGTCACTCGCCAACGCACTTCCTCCCGGAGAGTTTACACGCAACACCACCGCCTTGATTCCTTCGTCCAAACGCGCATCACGCAAGGCTTTCGCAATACGGTCACTTCCAATTGTTTCATCGTCGCCCTTTCCACTTTCAATGCCACCAATGGCATACACCACCGCAACTTGCGCAACGTCTGAAACTTTATCTTCCATCTTCACGACTTCCAAATAACGATTGTAAGAAATCACTTCTTCATCAATCTTCTTTTCATCTTCCAACTTGCCTTTGTCTTTCAAGCTAGCCGACATCTTCGCAGCGATCTCATCTGGATAAAGCAATCCGTCTATTAATTTCGATTGAAGCAGCATGTTGTTGTTAATGAATCGAAGGGAAGTCGCAGCAGCGTTGAGCTCTTCCACAGAGACACCGCGTTGCGCAGAAATTTTTTCACACATGACCTTCCAAATATCATCAATGAACGTTGCCATTTGCAAACGGTTTTCATCGGACATGTGATCATAAATGAAAGGCTCTACCGCGCTTTTAAATTTGTTGTTCGGACCGCGAATCACTTGCGCTTCTATTTCCAAATTGTCTAACAACTT
This sequence comes from Bacteroidota bacterium, assembly GCA_046051235.1. GTDB lineage: Bacteria > Bacteroidota > Bacteroidia > Flavobacteriales_D > Sanyastnellaceae > CAIZGX01. The sequence goes on along the minus strand of JBJOON010000048.1, from coordinate 2,892 downwards.
TTTATAGAACATCACTTCTGCATTCAGTCCGTGCCAATCGAATGTTCCTGTCGGATACATATACACTTCATTCGCAGCGCTAGCCAAGAAGTAACCCGCTTGCGAATAGCTTTCGCTGTATGCGATGACCCACTTGCCCGAAGACTTGAAGTCAAGGATCGTGTTGTGAATTTCCAACAACATAGCAGGCGCGGCTTCAATTGCGCCAATATTCAAATAAACGCCTTCAATGCGCTCGTCGGTTTTCGCGAAACGCAACACGCGTTCCAAATCGCGCAGCGCAATGCGATCTTCAGTGCCATTCAAGTTGAACGAAGGTGTGTCGAGTCCTCTTTCCGTAAATGAATTTTCCAATTTGATTTTTAGGATCGATTCGTTTTCCATGGAAACATCTTCAGAGGAAGCGAGAGCTCCAATGATAGCAGCAATAACGGCTACGGTTAAAAGAGTACCTAAGATTGATGCGATGATATTACCCACTAGCGTGGCCCAAACGGTTTTCCAAAAAGTCATAATAAGTAATTTGAATTAAGACGCTGTTGCGCGCTCAAAGTTACGCAGGTGAGTTGTATTTTCGCTCTATGGAAAAAATGAATCGCGTACTACTAAGCATTGGTGGAAATGAAGGCGACAGAGAAGCAAATTTGGAAGAGGCGCGTATGTTTATTTCGTTCAATATGGGCGATATTGTAACGGTTTCTGAAGTGATCGAAACAGAAGCCTGGGGCATGCCCGAAGGCACAGAGCCGTTTTTAAATCAACTGGTAGAAATTCAAACGCCACTCACACTCGAGAAGCTGCATGCTGAAATTGTTGAGATGGAAGAATATTACGGAAGAACCCGCAAAGAAGGCGTTTACCTCGATCGCGAGATGGATGTAGATGTTATCTTTTTCAATGATGAAATTGTGCGTGAAGGAAAAATTCAAGTGCCGCACGAGCGCATGCATTTGCGTGAATTTATTTTGAAGCCATTGGCTGCAACATGGCCGGAATGGCTGCATCCGGAAATGAAAATGAATGCTGCACAATTGCTCGCTGAATTGAACAAGAAAGAAGATTGAACAACTACACCGTCATAGAAGGTATTATTGGCGCGGGAAAAACCACCTTAGCGAATTTGTTGTCGCAACAGCACAACGCTCAATTGGTGCTTGAAGAATTCGCTGACAATGCATTTTTGCCAAAGTTCTATGAAGAGCCCAAGCGCTATGCTTTCCCTTTGGAATTGAGTTTTCTTTCAGAGCGTTTCGCTCAATTGAAGAGTGTTTTTCAATCGCCCGATTTGTTTCAACCTAAAGTCATTGCAGATTATTTTCTGCCCAAGTGTCAAGTCTTCGCGAAGAATAATTTAGAGGAAGACGAGTACAAATTGTTTCTGCGTTTGTATGAGATCATGGAGAATTCGCTACCGCAACCCGACTTGTTGGTTTACTTATATCTCTCGCCAGAACAGGCCTTGCAGAACATTAAGAAGCGGGGAAGGACTTATGAGCAGAACATTACGGCTGCTTATCTCGAAAATATTCAACAACAGTATTTGTCGTTCATTCAACAACATCCAGAATTAACGGTGCTTATGATTTCGAGCGATAGGCTCGATTTCGTTGAAAGAAAGGAAGATTTAGATTTTTTGAATGAAACAATTTCGAAAAGCTATGCTCCCGGAATTCACAGAGTGGAGCCGTAAGTGCTTAGCCATTGGATGATGCGCTGAATGCCGTCTTTCGCAATTTCTTCAGTGGTTGCTAAACTAATTCGGAACGATCCATTTGCACCAGGCCCAAACCATTTTTCGAGTCCCGGTACAACATGAACATGGGCTTCCTTCACCAGTCTTTCACAAAGCACCTCTGTGTTCCAAGAAGGTGGATGTTTGACCGAAAGTACAAATGTTCCTTGCGGCATTTCACAGCCGACGTAATTCGTTTTATTGAAAGCAACAACAGCGTATTCTAAGTTCTTTTTGAATAACGCAACTGCTTCAACGGTATGGGCATATCCAAGATTCATGGCCGCGGTTGCTGCCACTTGCGACAAAGTGCTTGCACCTTCAATGGTTCGATTGTATCCGCGTTGATCGGCGAGGCTCTCCGCTTGTTCGGCCGATGGCGCTATTACGCTTCCAATGCGCAATCCTGCCAATCCAAATCCTTTCGATAGACCATATACAATCCATGCATTCGAAGTCACAGCACGTATTGAAGTAAATGATTCTTGGGTGAAGACAATGTCACTCCAAACCTCATCCGAAATGATCGTAATTTCTTTTTGCGCAGCCCATTCAGACAGTGCATTCAACTGGTCAAAACTTAAGACGAAACCCAATGGGTTGTGCGGATTACAAATGACAAGTGCCTTTGTCTTTTTTGAAACGAGTTGATCTAATTCAGCCAAATCAATTCCGCTTCTCGATTGCTTGTATCTTTTGATTTCAATATTCTGTCTGCGTGCACATTCAGCCAATAAAAAATCAACGGGATCTGCAATGAGAATTTCATCCCCTTCCTTCAACAAATAAGAATAAACATCTTCAATGGCTTTCGCAGCGCTGTTGGTGGCAATAACTTCTTCCGGATGAATAAGGCAGTTTTTTCTATGGTTGAAATGATGAGCAATGGCATTTTGAAAAGCCTTCATTCCCGAATTGTTGCCGTATGGAAACGAATTGAATTGAAGGTAAGCAGTTATTGCTTCGCTTACTGCACCAGAAGCTTCAATGTCCCAATCGGCTGCTGTAAGCGGAATGTGGCCTTCTTCCACATTGGCCCAACGCATGTTGAATGCGTTTTCAGTAAGGAAGTTTTTATCGGTAGCCTTCATTTATTTCATGATTGTAATTGGAATCTTCGCTGCGACTTCGGAGAAATCCGTAAAGCAGAAGTCGTGCAT
>JBJOON010000047.1:0-11535 GCA_046051235.1 Bacteroidota bacterium | reverse complement strand
CTGAAGAAACGCTTCGAGCTAATTGAAAACAGTTAATTAACTGTTTTGCGAACGAATGCTTTCCCAAATAATGTCTTTCAACTCGTCGATGTTCTTTTGACCTACAGCAGAAATGAAAACATGCTTAATGCCTCTAGGTAAAAGCTTTTTCATTTGCTTCTCCATAACATCGTCGATCATATCACATTTTGTAATGGCCAAAATGCGCGGTTTGTCCAGTAATTCAGGATTGAATTTCTTCAATTCGTTCAACAAAATCTTGTATTCTGCTTTAATGTCATCGGCATCGCAAGGTACCATGAACAACAACGTTGCGTTGCGCTCAATGTGACGTAGGAAGCGGTGTCCAAGACCTTTTCCTTCCGATGCTCCTTCAATAATTCCAGGAATATCGGCCATAACAAAACTGCGATCGTTGCGGTAACGCACCATTCCTAAATTCGGAACAAGTGTCGTAAACGGATAGTCAGCAATCTCGGGCTTGGCAGCAGAAACAACAGAAAGTAACGTAGACTTTCCAGCATTCGGGAAACCAACCAATCCAACGTCGGCAAGAACTTTCAATTCAAGAATTTTCCATTCTTCTACACCGGGCTCACCAGGTTGCGCGTAATCTGGTGCTTGATTGACAGCGGTTTTGAAATTGTGATTTCCTAAACCACCACGTCCACCTTTAGCAATGATATACTCTTGACCTTCTTCGTTTATTTCACAAAGCACTTCGCCTGTTTCAACGTCGCGTGCTATAGTGCCAATTGGCACTTCCAAATATTCATCTTGGCCTTGTTTACCCGATTTGTGCGAACTACTTCCGCCTTCACCGGGTTCAGCAATAACGTGCTTTCTAAACTTCAAGTGAAGCAGCGTCCAAATGTTTCTATTTCCGCGAAGAATAATGTGACCACCTCTTCCGCCGTTTCCTCCATCAGGTCCTCCACGTGGGACGAATTTTTCTCTGTGCATGTGTCTGGAGCCAGCACCACCTGCTCCAGAACGACAGCAGATTTTTACATAATCGACGAAATTTGAATTGCTCATGCTAGCGTGTCTATTACACTGAATAAGCGACTAGAGATTTCATCCAACTCACCGATTCCATCTATTGCGAAAAATTTATCTTGTCCTTTATAATATTCAGCTACTGGAGCTGTCTCTCTCTTATACACTTCAATGCGATTGCGCACAATTGAAATATCTCCGTCGTCTGCGCGTCCAGATGTGGCGGCGCGACCCAATAATCTTTTCTCTAATTCAACCTCTTCAACCTCCAAAGCCAACATGCAAGAGATAGTTTGGTTCTTTTCCTTCAACATTTCGTCAAGCGCCAAAGCTTGAGGAGAAGTGCGTGGAAAGCCATCGAAAATAAATCCGCTCGCATCTGGAAAGGCTTCCAATTCGCTTTTCAACATATTAATAGTTACTTCGTCGGGAACTAAATTCCCGGCGTCCATGTAGCTTTTAGCAAGCGTACCTAAGGCCGTAGCTTCTTTAATGTTTTTGCGAAAAATGTCGCCAGTGCTCAGGTGCACCAACTTGTATCTGTTCACCAAACGTTCACTTTGGGTTCCTTTTCCAGCACCCGGAGGGCCGAAGAGTACAATGTTAATCATGTCTTTGGGTTGAATTGAACTACAAATGTACAACACACGCATGGTTTTCGTGGTGTTTTCGGCCATCTGAATTATCTTCGCAGAAATATTGAAATTATGAATTACGATGTTATTGTATTAGGAAGCGGACCCGGCGGATATGTAACTGCAATTCGCGCTAGCCAATTAGGATTGAAAACAGCAGTTATCGAACGCGAAGCTTTAGGCGGAATTTGTTTGAACTGGGGCTGTATTCCAACCAAAGCTCTTTTGAAGAGCGCATCGGTTTTTGAATATATTAATCACGCAAAAGAATACGGAATCGAAGTTAGCGGTGCTAAAGCAGATTTTTCTGGTGTAGTGAAAAGAAGCCGTGGCGTTGCCGACGGCATGAGCAAGGGTGTTCAATTTTTAATGAAGAAGAACAAGATCGACGTTATCATGGGTAACGGAAAAGTTCTTCCTGGAAAGAAAGTTCAAGTAACTGCTACTGACGGAACTGTTTCTGAAGTAAGCGGAAAGAATATCATCATCGCAACAGGTGGACGTTCACGCAGTTTGCCTAACATGCCACAAGATGGAAAGAAAATTATTGGATACCGCGAAGCGATGACTTTGCCAGAGCAACCAAAGTCTATGGTTGTTGTTGGTTCTGGAGCAATCGGGGTAGAGTTCGCGTATTTCTACAACGCAATGGGAACGAAAGTAACCATCGTAGAATATGCACCGAACGTTGTTCCTGTTGAAGACGAAGACATCTCAAAAGCATTGGCTAAGTCTTTCAAGTCAGCTGGAATTGAAATTCACACATCATCTGAAGTAACGTCGGTAGACACAGCAGGTAAGGGTTGTAAAGTGAATGTGAAGACTGCCAGTGGTGAGCAAGTGATCGAATGCGACATTGTATTGTCTGCTGCAGGTGTTGTTGCGAACATTGAAAATATTGGTTTAGAAGATGTAGGTATTGTTTCTGACAAAGGAAAGATCATGGTAGACAAATACTACCAAACGAACATCCCAGGTTACTACGCCATCGGAGATTGTGTGCCTGGTCAAGCATTGGCTCACGTAGCAAGTGCAGAAGGAATTACTTGCGTTGAGAAAATTGCAGGACACCATCCACAAGCCATCGATTACAATAACATCCCAGGTTGTACATACTGCTCACCAGAAATCGCAAGCGTTGGTTACACAGAGAAAGCAGCGAAGGAGGCAGGTTACGAATTGAAAATTGGTAAGTTCCCATTCAGTGCTTCAGGAAAAGCAAGTGCTGCAGGACACAAAGACGGTTTCGTGAAATTGATTTTCGATGCGAAATACGGCGAATTGTTGGGAGCCCATTTGATTGGTGCTAACGTTACCGAAATGATCGCAGAATGTGTGGCATTGCGCAAGTTGGAAACAACAGGTATGGAATTGGTGAAGACCATTCACCCTCACCCAACCATGAGTGAAGCCATTATGGAAGCTGCTGCTGCGGCTTACGGAGAAGTGATTCACTTGTAAGATTTTATCCGATACATTTCACCTGCTACAGGGAATAACAAAATCCCATTGTCATTATTGACGGTGGGATTTTATTTTAATGAAACTAATTTGACGGCGTGAATTAAATCGACAAGATTTGCTACGTTCGGAACGAACTGCAATTAATTCTGTCCCGCTTCGAAAATCTCAGTCGCCTTTTCTACTGCGTAATCAATTTCTTCTTTCGTCGTGTAGCGTGAAAACGAAAAGCGAACAGCAGGCTGGCCTTCGCGCAACGCACCAATTCCCTCTAAGACATGACTTCCTTTTGTTGCGCCGCTGCTGCATGCGCTTCCGCCTGAAGCTGCAATGCCTTCAAGATCGAGCAAGAACAAAAACATATCGTTGTTTTTAGTCGGAGGGAAGGTTGTACTTAATACAGTGTATAAACTTTCGGTACTTTCAGATTGTCCATTGAATGAAATTCCAGGAATGCGTTTCTTCAATTCAGCAATCATGTGTTGCTTCAATCCGCTTACGTATTCTTGATGTTCTTGAACTTCGTTAAATGCTAAATCCATGGCTTTCGCCATGCCCATAATTCCTCCGGTGTTTTCTGTTCCTCCGCGCATGCCGCGCTCTTGTCCGCCACCGGTAATGTCTGCGAAAGCACGCATATTTTTTCGAATGAAAATAAATCCAACACCTTTGGGTCCGTGGAATTTATGCGCAGCAGCGTTAATGAAATGAATAGGTGTTTCTTTCAAGTTGAAACGATAGTGTCCCATGGTTTGAACCGTGTCGCTATGAAACACCGCTTCGTATTCTGCGCAAATCGAAGCAACTTCTTCCAAGGGAAGTAAGTTCGCTATCTCATTGTTACCGTGCATAAGCGAAACATAAGTCTTCACGCCATCGCTTAATGTATTTCGAATGTCATTTAGATCAATGCTTCCGTCTGAAGTTAATGCAACCCAATGCACAGAAACTTTTCCTTCTTCCTGAAGTTTTTCTGCAGTCTTTACAATGGCGCTGTGTTCAATTTTTGATGTGATAATGCGCTTGCAGCCCATATCGCGAACAGCAATATTCATCGCAAGATTGTCTGCTTCCGTGCCACCGCTCGTGAAATAAATTTCTCCTGGTTCGCAGTTCAAATGCTTCGCAATGGTGCGACGCGCAGTTTCGATTTGCGTCTTAACTTTTCTTCCGAAAGAGTGGGTGGAAGATGGATTTCCGAATTCTGTTTTTAAGAAGTTCGAAATAACATCTACAACTTCAGGAGCAACAGGAGTCGTTGCTGCATTGTCTAAATAGGCTTTCATTCTGCGGAAGGAATGTGTTGTTTAATTTTTTGAATAAGCTCAATCGCCTCTTCATTCGTTGGCGCTTCAGCATAAATTCTAACGATAGGTTCGGTGTTGCTTTTACGCAAATGCACCCATCCGTTCGAGAAGTCTACCTTCACACCGTCGATAGTATTTACTTTTTCATTTTGAAATTCTTTCGCAACGGTTGCAAGTATTCCATCTACATCGAGATTCGGACTTAAGACAACCTTGTCTTTAATCATCTGATAGGTTGGATACGTTGCGCGCATTTCAGAAACAGAATTGAAGTTCTTTGCAAGATGTGTTAAGAACAACGCTATTCCAACAAGCGCATCTCTTCCGTAGTGTGTTTCCGGATAAATAATACCTCCGTTTCCTTCGCCACCAATAACGGCTCCAATTTCTTTCATCTTCGCAACAACGTTCACTTCGCCTACGGCAGAAGCTTCGTAGCGTTGTCCGTGCTTGTGTGTGACATCTGCCAAGGCGCGACTGCTCGAGAGATTGCTCACGGTAGGCCCGGGAGTAATGCCAAGTAAATAATCGGCAATGGCAACGAGTGTGTATTCTTCACCAAATAAACTTCCGTCTTCACACACGAAGGCCAAGCGATCTACATCTGGATCAACCACAATTCCTAAATCGCATTTCTCTTTTTTAACTATAGAGACAATATCGGTCAGATGTTCTGCCAAAGGCTCTGGATTGTGCGCGAAATGCCCGTCTGCTTTGCAGTGAATAGGCACTATGTTTTCAATACCCAAGGCATCTAACAAAGCAGGAACATAAATGCCTCCAGTGCTATTGATTCCATCAACTGCAATCTTGAATTTTTTATTTGAAACGGCTTCAACATCTATAGTGTTTATTCCAAGAATATGTTGAATGTGTGCCTTCATGAAATTGCGTTCTTCTATACTTCCCAATTCGTCTACGGTACAGAATTCATAATCATCGGCGTCAGCTCTTCTTAATACTTCTTTACCTTCATCGCCTGAAATAAACTCTCCTTTTTCGTTGAGCAATTTCAGTGCGTTCCATTCTTTCGGATTGTGGCTAGCGGTTAAGATAATTCCTCCGTTCGCTTTGCTTTCCGTAACGGCCCATTCTACCGTTGGTGTGGTTGAAAGTCCAGCGTCAATCACATGCACTCCCATTCCCACAAGGGTATTCATTACAAGGTTTTGAAGCATCTCTCCGCTAATGCGCGCATCTCTTCCAACTACAATTGTAATGTGTTGTTTGTTGTTTCTATGTTGAAGAAAAGCAGCGAATGCTGCTGTGAATTTCACCGTGTCGAGTGGAGTTAAATGTTCGCCAGGAACGGCGCCAATGGTTCCGCGAAATCCGGAAATAGATTTTATTAAGGTCATATCTTTAAAATAACTTATGCAAAGATACTTAACCAAAAGAGTTAAACTTCGTTCTTTGTGGAATGAATCATTTGGCTCACTTGTATCTTTCTTCTGATAATGAAGAGGAAATGGTTGGACAGTTCATTGCAGACGCTGTGAAGGGCAATGATTTCAATTTGTACAGTCCGAATATTCGTCAAGGAATTCTTCTTCACCGATGGGTCGATTCATTCACAGACACCCATGATTTGGGGAAGGAGTTGCGCGCTGCATATCGTCCGAATTTGGGTTTGTACAGCGGCGTTTTAATTGATTTGATATTCGATCATTACTTGGCAAAGGATTTTCAGATTCATGCTAGAAGGGAGTTGGAAGAATTTCAGCAATTCACTTTTGGTGTTTTGAATAAACACGAAGAATCTTTTCCAGATAAAATGAAGAATTATTTCTTCCACATGAAAGACAAAGAATTCATGATGAAATACGCTCATCCTGTAGGAATGGCCGTCATTGTGCGTCAAATGGGAATTCGTATTCCTCGCGGTGAATCGTTGTTAGCAGCGGGAGATTTTTTTGAAGATTATGTGGCAATGGCCTCAGCATATTTTCCTACATTCTTCGAAGAGCTGAAGCGTGAGTTTGAGTTGAAGCGTATGGCGCTTTTGCATGAAGATAAAATTGATTAAGTTTGTAAGTAACCCTTTCGCGTTTCGCTCGCGGAAGAAACCTGAAATCATTGAAGAAATCTGTTTGGCGTGTCATCCTAGTTTCTCTGGCCTTGCTTGGTGGCGTGGCTTTTATGTTTGCGCTTCTTGCTCCGAAGAAAAAGTTGAAAGAGTTCGAACAAGATCCCAATTTACCAGAATTGTTGAATGTTGATTTAGACAGTATTCGCGCCAGAGGAAAGCTTATTATTCTTACAGAGAACAGTTCTTCAACCTATTATTTATACAAAGAAGAACCGAAGGGTTTTGATTACGAATTGGCGAAACAATTCGCTAAATTTTTGGACGTGAAATTGGAAGTGCGTGTCATTGAAAATTTAGATAGCATGTTCGCCATGCTTTATCGCGGCGAGGGTGATATCATAGCTTCAAACCTTACAGCGACAGAGCAACGGAAGAGATTCTTGGCATTCTCACCACCGATTTATCAAACCAAACAAGTACTTGTTCAGCGAAGAGATACTTCAAACAAATTACTCGAAAACGGAATTGTCGTTCACGGAATGAATGAGCTCGATCGCCTGCCCATACACGTGCATGCTTATTCATCTTTCTACAGAAACTTGGAAGAAATAACAAAGAGTTCAGGAATGAATCTTCAAGTGATTGAAGCAAGTGGAAAGGTAGGGACAGAAGAGTTGCTGCAAGAAGTTGCTAGCGGTGCGGTTCCGTCAACCATTACTGATAAGAGCTTGGCTTTTTTAAGTTTTGAAGACTATCCGAATTTGGATATGTCTGTTGAGTTAAGTGAAGACGAAGACATCGCGTGGGCGGTTCGTCCGAATGCTTATTTGCTTCAAGAAAGATTAACTTCTTTTATTGCTGGAAGAAGTGGCGCTCGGTTCATTAGCAAGTTGTACCGCAGGTATTTCGGACGTGCTGAAGAGCATTGGTCGGGCGGTGTGCAACGTTTCTTCTCCATGCCACCCATTCAAGCTGGAACCTTGTCTCCTTTTGACTCGCTGTACAAAGCACATGCACCTATTGTTGGTTGGGATTGGCGCTTGTTAACCGCATTGAGTTTTGTTGAATCTGGATTTAATCCGAACGCAGAATCTTGGGCAGGCGCGCGCGGACTCATGCAGCTGATGCCGGCTACTCTATTGAAGTATGATGGTGATACGCTTTGTCCGCCCGATAACAATATTCAGTCTGGAGCGAAGTATTTGCATAACCTGGATAATTTTTGGAAGCAATACGTTCACAATCCTGATGAACGCGTTAAGTTTATTCTAGCCAGTTACAATTGTGGTCCAGGACACATTCTCGATGCCATGTGCATTGCGCGTCAGACGGGAAGAAACGATACACTTTGGGAAGGGCATGTTGCAGATGCGTTGATATTGAAGGCGCAGCGACAATATTACGCCATGTCTTGCGTGAAGCACGGCTATTTGAATGGAGTAGGGCCAGTGAATTTTGTAAATAAAATTCTAGCCATTTTCGAACATTATAAAACAGCGTTGAAATGAGATTAAGCTTGAAGATTTTATCTCTGCTTGTGTTGTTAGCATCATGCAAGAAACCTTCCGATAATTATTCGTTGGAAGGGAAAACAACCGATGCTTCTACAGGTGCAGTGCTTCCATATGTCACGGCCGTATTCGAACAGAAGTCTTTGGTGAACGGTGTGTTCACGAATTATTTTTTGGAAGCGGCAAGTTCAACTTCCGATGGAAATGGGAAGTACAAAATGGAGTGGAAGAAAGAAAATTTAACTGAGGCTCGATTAATGGTCTCAAGAGAATTTTATTATTCGCAAGAAATAGGAATAGCTCCAGACGATCTGCGGAATGAGGTGAACTTAACCAAGAATGTTGCGCTGTGGCCAGAGTCTAATGTGTTAGTTCATATTCAAAATAATTCGGGCGCTGGACTTATTCAATTCAACTGGGTAGGGATAAATTTTAACTGCAATTGCTGCACGAATGCAGTGAAGACATTTAGCAATTTGGTAGATACTGTTTTTCAATGCAACGTCTATGGTGGGAAGTGGTTGAAATACAATTGTGTTATCTCCTCTACTTCAGGCACTAGTTTTTTATTGGATAGCCTTTTCTGTCAGCCTTTTCAAACCAACAATTTAATTCTGAATTTGTAGGTGTTTTGCAAATACATGACTAATTTCAAACCGAAAAATATTTAAACGAATGAAACGTATTTTAAGTCTTCTGACTATTGCCTTTGGCTTCATTTCATACTTGAACGCTCAGGTTGACTTGCCAAGGAATTTAACGCCTGCGGAAATAGAGCAAATTTCTCACGGTGATTTTTCAATATTAAATTCAGACAGAGGAATTGAGTCACCACCGCCGTTTCAGAACATTCGTGCAATGGCAGAGTGGGAAGAGATTCAGTGTTTAACAATTTCATGGATTTCATATCCTTCAATTTTGAAGCAGATTGTTGCTGCTGCGCGTACCCAAACCTTGGTGGTTATTTTATCTGAAGACGTTCAGGCAACACAGAATTATCTATACAGCACGTCTGGAGGACCTGCGTTTACAAACATGGATAATGTAATTATTCTTCCAGCGAATTACGATTCGGTTTGGATGCGCGATTACGGCGCTAATCCGGCATACGCCAATGAAGTTGAAGATCTGTTTTTGGTGGATTGGATTTACAATCGTCCAACTCGTCCGAACGACAATTCTTCACCTCAGTACGTTGCCGATTATTTGGGATTGGATTTATACACAACAACAGCTGCTCCAGATGACTTGGTGAATACAGGTGGTAACTGGATGAGCGATGGCTTTGGAACAGCCATAGTTACGGAGCTTGTTTTAGAAGAGAACGCAGCAGGAAACCAGTATGGCGTAACCGCAAAAACAGAAGCCGAGATTGACGCAATCTCTCAGAGTTATCTTGGTACCGACCGCTACATTAAAATGCCTGTTCTTCCATACGATGGTATTCATCACGTAGACATGCACATGAAATTAATAGATGAGCAAACCTTGTTGGTGGGTGAATACCCAGACGGTATTTCAGACGGCCCGCAAATCAATGCGAACATGGATTATGTGGTTTCGAACTTTATGAATAAGTGGGGTGAACCATACAAGACCATTCGTATACCAATGCCTCCAAGTGTTGCAGGCAATTGGCCAAGTTCAAATCCGCCGGCATCATACCGCACCTACACAAATGCAGTCTTCGTAAATAAGATGGTTATTCTTCCAATTTATCGGGAGCAATACGATACAACAGCATTGCGTATTTGGCAAGAAGCTTTACCTGGATATCAGATCGTGGGTATCGATTGTGATAACAACCCCGATAACATTATTGCTGCAAGTGGCGCAATACATTGCATAACACACAGCGTGGGCGTGCAGAATCCATTGCTCATTAGTCACAATCCGCTTCAAGACACAGACAACACAACCACACCGTATTCAGTAGTGGCGTATATGAATCACCGCGATGGAATAGCTGCAGGAAGATTGTATTGGAAGACTTCATTATGGGGAGCGTACAATTTGGTGGATATGACCAGTGTTGGAAGTAACAATTGGGAAGGATTTATTCCTGCTCAGCCGGCCGGCACACGTGTGTACTATTATGTTGAAGGAGAAGCTACAACAGGAAAAGTATTACAAAGACCAATGGCTGCGCCGGACGGTTATTGGAGTTTCGATGTGTTGAATGGAAACAGCATTAACGAAGAGGCTTTCAGTTTCTCGAGAATTTATCCGAATCCAGCAAGTGAAATTACTTGCGTTGAATTTAATGCCCGTGCTTCACAAAAAGCGCAAGCGTTCATTGTTGACATGCAAGGTCGTCGAGTAAAGGAAGTATATTCAGGAGTGCTTTCGCCGGAACAATCAAAGGTGTTTTTCAATGCGAGTGATTTAGTTTCAGGTGTATATGCTGTTCAATTAATCACAGACAAGGGCGCTTATCGTCTTCCATTTATTGTAAAATAATGTCGAGTAACAGAAGAAAGTTTTTAGGTCAGCTTGCTGCTACTGGCGCGTTGTTGGGGATGTCACCGGCTTTGTTTTCATTCAGTGAAAAAAAGAAAAAGCCCGCGGAAAAAGTTCGATATACCAAAGGACTTGTTCTATCTACTTGGGATCATGGAATTGCGGCGAACGATGCGGCAATGGAAGCATTGAAGAAAGGTGGGAATGCGCTTGATATGGCAGAGAAGGGTGTCTGGAAAACAGAATCTGATTTAACCAACTTAAGCGTTGGACTAGGTGGATTGCCCGACAGAGAAGGAAGAACAACGTTGGATGCCTGCATTATGGATTGGCAGCACAAGGTTGGATCGGTGGCTTTTGTTCAAGGATTTGAACATCCAATTTCTATTGCACGTGCTGTGCTGGAAAAGACTCCGCATGCCATGATTGTTGGAAAGGGAGCGGAGCAGTTCGCACTAGAGCAAGGATTCAAGCACAGCGATTACGTGAATCCTGAAGCTGAGAAGGCATGGAAAGAATGGTTAAAGACTTCAGAGTATAAGCCAATCATTAATGTTGAAAATCACGATACCATTGGTTTGTTGGCCATGGATTATGAAGGAAGAATTTCAGGCGCTTGCACAACTAGCGGATTGTCTTACAAGATGCACGGAAGAGTAGGAGACAGCCCAATCATTGGTGCGGGTCTTTACATCGATAATGAAATTGGCGGAGCTACATGCACGGGTCTTGGTGAGACCGTTATTCGTTCGTGTACTTCTTTCTTGGTTGTTGAACTCATGCGTCAAGGTGCTACAGCACAAGAAGCCTGTGAGGAAGCCATTGCCCGATTGAAATCGAACAATGCATTTATGACCGATGAATTTCAGGTGGGAGTGCTTGCAGTGGATAAAGCTGGAGATACTGGAGGATTCGGATTGCGCGGCGGTTTCACATTTGCGTTGTGCAAAGACGGAAAGAACGAAATGCACACTGCAGGATCGCTGATTCGTTAATGCAGAATCTTAAAGATTAGTTCACGCATAATGTCGCCATGCGACATGCTGTTTCCTTTCAATCCTTTCAGTTGTTCATCTGCATCGCGGAAGTATTTAATGATACGTTCCGATTTTCCAGGAGAGTAGTTTTTTTCT
>JBJOON010000046.1:0-11929 GCA_046051235.1 Bacteroidota bacterium | reverse complement strand
TCTTGCGCAATGCGCTTTGCAATTCCAATTTTATCCCAAGCCATAATTATATTCTTTGACGAACAGTACGCTGCTCAATTCTCTTTTCGTAATTCACTCCCTGAAAAATGCGGTGCACATAAATGCCCGGCGTATGAATGTGATCTGGATCTAAGGCGCCAAGCGGAACCAACTCTTCCACTTCAACAATGGTAATCTTTCCAGCCATAGCCATCATGGGGTTGAAGTTGCGGGCCGTTGAACGAAACACTAAGTTACCCATAGCATCGCCTTTCCAAGCCTTCACCAACGCGAAGTCGGCGTCGAAGGCCTCTTCCATCAAATACTTCTTTCCCTTGAACTCGCGAACCTCTTTTCCTTCAGCGACCTCTGTTCCAACACCCGCAGGCGTATACACTACAGGCATTCCATATCCTGCTGCCATGCATCGAGTAGCCAAGGTGCCTTGGGGAATGAGTTCCACTTCCAATTCGCCGCTCAACATCTGACGCTCGAATTCGGCATTCTCACCAACGTAAGAGCTTATCATTTTCTTGACTTGTTTTTGTTGAAGCAACAAGCCCAACCCGAAGTCGTCTACGCCCGCGTTGTTCGAAATGCAAGTGAGGTCTTTCACACCCATCTTCACCAATTCCGAAATACAATTTTCAGGAATACCACATAAGCCGAAACCGCCCACCATGAGCGTCATTCCCGAGGTTATCCCTTCGCACGCTTCCGCTGCAGAAGCTCTTACTTTATTAAATCCCATAGTCTATTTTATTCTGGCACATCGCCGTCAAATTCTAATTCCCCATTGAAGAACTCTTCCATACTTCCATCTTCTCCTTCGTAGAACAAGTCGCCCATTCCGCCACTTGTGCACTGGAAGCGAAGTGGATCGTATTCCGTTGGCGCTTCGAAATCGCCCTTCGAAATAGAAATCTTCGGATCTTTATAAATGCTGTTCATGTAGTATCCGAATATCGGAAGCCCTGTGTTGGCGCCTTGTCCAAGAGCGGTGCTCGAGAAACGAACCGTCGGATCTTGCGCACCTACCCATACTCCCGTTACCAAATCAGGCGTCATTCCAACAAACCAGCCGTCGGTATTGTTCTGCGTGGTTCCGGTCTTTCCAGCCAACGGATAAGGAATCTTTCCGTACTTCGGATTGGAGCGAATACGTGATGCCGTTCCGTAATCGCAAACCCCTTTCATGAGCTTCACGGTTTCGAAAGCAATGCCGGGTTCTAACGCTTGGTCAATAACCGGATCTGCTTCGTATATCAAATTTCCGTTTTTGTCCTCGACGCGCATAATGAAGGTCGGCTCTATGTACAAGCCATGATTCACCAAGGAAGCCTGGGCACCAACTAATTCATAAACTGAAAGTTCACAAGCCCCAAGAGCAATGGAATAGGCCATTGGAATGTAACTCTTCACACCCATGTGACGCATCATGGCTATCACAGGCTCGGGGCCGAAACGCGCTATGAGCGTGGCAGCAATGGAGTTCACTGATCCCGCCAATGCCTTTGCCATGGTATACGTTCCACCTGCACCTCCCTTTGGACACCAACGTGTTCCGTTCGGTAAGTCAATGCAACCGGCACCAGTAATCTGATCGCACGGCTTCATTCCCATACGCATAGCCATGGCGTAAATGAACGGTTTGAAGGTTGAACCTACCTGACGTTTCGAAAGAAATACATTGTCGTATTTGAAGTACTTGTAATCGATTCCTCCAACCCAAGCCTTTACAAATCCGTTGCGCGGATCAACAGACATCAAGCTCGCGTGAAGAATTGTTTTGTGATAAACAATGCTATCGTATGGCGTCATGGTGGTATCTCTGTAACCACCGTGCTTGTAAACCGTCATGCGCACGGGCTTGTTGAATTCTGCTAACACCTCATCTTCTGTTCGCATGTTCCAAGTGTGTCCACAACCACCCGCATCTTCTTTACAGTGGAAATGTCGGTCTTTTGTTTCAATGTATGAAGCAGGTCTTCCGCAATCGGGACACATCTTACCCGAAAGCTTCTTGAAGCGATCACTCGTGGTAATCGCCTTATTCATGATAGACTCTTTATCTCCTGCTGAAATACCCGAGTAAAACGGATATTTATCTTTCGGACGTTGCCTTACGTTTCGCGTGAAAGCAGGTTGAAGTTCCTTGCTCAAATGCTCTTCCACGGCATGTTCCGCATGGGCTTGCATGTTTTTATCAAGCGTGGTGTAGACCTTCAATCCGTCTTCGTATATGTTGAAAGCGCTGCCATCTCCTTTCTTGTATTTCAAGTCTCCGTTGGCATCGCGCGTCTCTAAAATTTCCGTGAGTTTATGCCGAACCGCTTCGCGGAAATAAGGCGCTTGTCCTTCATCATGAGAAACACGCGAGAACTTCAATCCCAGAGGTTCTGCTCGGTACTTCTCATAATCGGCTTCCGAAAGTTTTCCGTATTTCACCATCTGCGCCATAACCACTTCTCTGCGTTTGGTCACCAGTGAATCGCGCTTAATCGGATTGAATAAAGACGAGTTCTTCAACATACCAACAAGCATGGCCCCTTGTGGAATAGTAAGCGAGTCGGGCGATGTAGAGAAATAAATGTTGGCTGCACTTTTAATTCCAACCGCTTGATTCAAGAAGTCGTACTGATTCAAATACATTGTTAGAATTTCTTCCTTCGTGTAAACGCGTTCCAACCGCAAGGCAATGACCCATTCTTGCAATTTCTGACCAATACGCGTGAAGATTGAAACGTCTTCAAAGTCGCGCGTGAACTGCAATTTCGCAAGCTGCTGTGTAATTGTACTTCCACCACCGTCTGCTCCCAATGAGAAAGCGGCGCGAGCTAAACTGCGGACATCTATTCCGCTGTGATCCTTGAAACGAACGTCTTCCGTGGCTAGCAACGCGTCAATAACATGCGGAGGAATTTCTTGATAGGTAATGTCTGAACGGTTCTCTTTGTAGAATGAACCAATGGTAGTTCCGTCGGAAGCGTAGATCTGAGAGGCCAATCCAATCTTCGGATTCGCTAATAAATCAATATTCGGAAGTCCGCTTAACAAGACAGCGCCTAATACCAGCGTGAAAAAAATCCATGGCGACATGCCTATCCACCAAAGAATCTTCGCGTATTTTTTTTCCTGTTCGGGTGTGTTTTCCATAGGTTCTGATTAACGCGTTTTTCAGCGTAAAATTTCAATAATCAAAACTAACCTATCTACTGCGCCTTGCCGAAATAATTCTTTATTTTTTCAGCTATTTTTTCCCCTACGACTTGTTCAATTTCTTTTTGCGTGGCCGACTTAATTCGGGCTACCGATGAAAAATGTTGAAGTAACTTCTCAATGGTCTTCTTACCCACACCCGCAATGTTTTCCAATTCAGAATGAATGGCCCCCTTGCTGCGTCGCTGTCTGTGCTTGCTTAATCCATACCTGTGCGCCTCATTTCGAAGGTGCTGAATGATCTTCAGACTCTCACTTCGCTTGTCCAAATAAATGGGAATGCTGTCACCAGGAAAGAAGATTTCTTCCAATCGTTTTGCAATTCCAATCACGGCTATTCTCCCACGTAGACCCAGTAAATCCAATGACTCCATTGCCGAAGAGAGCTGTCCCTTTCCTCCATCGATAATAAGCAATTGTGGCAATGGCTGTTCCTCCTGAAGCAAGCGAGAATATCGGCGGTAAATGGCTTCGCGCATAGACGCGAAATCATCGGGACCCACAACAGATTGTATGTTGAAGATGCGGTAATCCGATTTGCTTGGCTTTGCGTTTTTGAACACCACGCACGCACTTACTGGATTCGTTCCTTGTATGTTTGAGTTATCGAAACACTCAATGTGAACGGGCAGTTCAGAAAGGTGTAAATCCTTCTTAATGGTTTCCAAAATGCGTTGCGTATTGCGCTCGGGATCAAGGAAAGCGGCACGCTTGCGTGCTTCCAACAGAAAATGATTGGCGTTTTTTAATGAAAGGTCAACTAATTTTTTCTTGTCGCCTCGCTGCGGAACCATCACTTCCAATCCCGGAATTTTTTCATTCAATTCGAAGGGAAGCAATGCTGTTTTCGCCTTGCTGTTCATACGTTCGCGAAACGAACGAACTACAAAAGCCAACACTTCTTCGTCGGTTTCATCTAACTGACGAACCACTTCGGCGGTGTAAACGTGCACAATGCTTCCACGCAAGATGTGCATGTAATTCGCATACGTGCTTTGCGCATCTGAGGCTATGGAAAACACTTCCACATTGTCGATGTCTGTGTTTACAATGGTGGACTTCGCCTGGAAATTTTCTAAGGTTTGAATGCGCTCTTTCAACTGCTGCGCTTGCTCAAACTTTTGCTCTGAAGCCAACTGAAGCATGTCCTTTTTCAAGTTCTTCACCGCCTCTAAATATTCTCCCTTGATAATGCGTTTGATGTGCTGAATGCCTTGCTGATAGTCTTCTTCGCGTTGTTTGCCCACGCAAGGACCCAAGCAATTTCCTAGGTGATACTCCAAACACACTTTGAATTTTTTCGCTTGAATGTTTGCTTTCGAAAGGTTCAAGGTACACGAGCGAAGGGGATATAATTCTTTGATTAAATCGAGTATCGAATACAAAGACCTTCCAGAAGTGTACGGTCCGAAATACGTTGAACCGTCGTCTACAATCTGATGGGTACTGAGCACACGTGGAAACGGTTCGTTCTTAATCACAATGCTCGCGTAAGACTTATCGTCTTTCAACAAAATGTTGTAACGCGGCTTGAACTTTTTAATGAGGGAATCCTCCAACAACAATGCGTCAGATTCGGTTTCCACCACCGAGTATTTGATGTCACGAATCTTCTTGACCATTAACTTGGTCTTGATACTGTCGTGCTTGATTTTGTTGAAATAGCTCGTCACACGATTCTTCAACACCTTCGCTTTACCCACGTATAAGATGGAACCGTTCTCGTCGAAGAACTGATAAACGCCCGCCTTTTCGGGCAGGGCCTTTATTATGCTTTTGATGTGATCGGAAACTTCCACAAGACAAATATCGGTATATCTTCGCCACAATGAATTTTGTAACAGGCGCAACGGGTTTAATTGGAAGTCATCTAGTTCTTCGTTTAACGGAAGAAAACATGCCTGTTACCGCTTTGTTTCGAGATGAAAAAGGCAAATCGGAAGTCTCCAACTTGTTTCGTTTTTATGGAAAAGAAAACCTGTTTCAGCAGGTGAAGTGGGTGAAAGGCGATGTGGAAGATGCCGATGACATGTATGAACTAACCGAAGGAATGCACACCGTTTTCCATTGCGCAGCCATTGTTTCTTATCACAAAAAAGAAGCGTCGCGCATGTTGGAAGTGAACATTAACGGAACGAAAAACATAGTGAACGCCTGCATTGAAAACGACGTGAAGCACTTCATTCATGTGAGTTCCATTTCTGCGCTGGGCGATTCGAAAGGAGAAATCATTGACGAAGAAACACCGCGCAATTTCAACGACTATCATTCAAATTATTCGAAGGGAAAATACCTTTCTGAACAAGAGGTTTGGCGAGGCATTCAAGAAGGTTTGAATGCGACCATTGTTAATCCAGGCGTAATTTTCGGTCCGAACAATTGCACCCGCAGTTCCGGAACCATGATTGCCCGCATTCAAAAAGGCCTTCCGGCCTTGCCCGCTGGTGGAAGCGGGATTGTTTCTGTTTTAGATGTAGTAGAGGTGATGATTCGCGCAGCGAAACAAGAGCCGACCAATGAGCGCTACATTCTGTGTGCAGAGAATGTTCGCATGTCAGAACTCTTCACCAAAATTGCAGATGCCCTTCACGTTAAAATTGGAAAAAACATTGCGAAGAGGTGGCAAATTGTTTTGGTGTTTTATCTGGAAGCGTTGGTGGAATTGTTCACGGGCAAGCGCGCAACTATCACACGTGAAATCATTCGCAATTACGATGACGTGAAACGATTCGACGGAAGCAAAGCTACACGAACCTTCGGATTTGAATACCGCGATACTTTTTCAAGTATTGAAGATACCGTGAGGTATTACAAGATTCTATCGGAAAGGACCGAATAGTACAGAAAAAACCCTTTCAACCTAAGCTGAAAGGGCTTCTTAAACCAAACCTCAAAACCAAAATCGTATTATCTGTCGGCGTAAATCCAAACGCCAAGCTGGATGTTCATGTTCTTTTCCATAGTCGTTTTCTTTTTCTTTTAACAAAAGTGTAAAAGACATTCCCTCCAAATATTTCGAATAAAGCAAAGGCCCCGATAAACTGATTATCGGGGCCATTCAATTCAGAAGTGGTTTTTATTATTCCACAATAAGCATCTCAACACGACGGTTTCTAGCTCTACCGTCTTCGGTGTTGTTCGGGGCAATTGGCTTGTCTGGTCCGAAGTACAAGACTTCGAAACGATCAGCTGCAACGCCTTTGCTAATCATGTATTTCTTCACAGATTCAGATCTGCGTCTAGACAAGCCCAAGTTTGCTTCGCGCGGACCTACATTGTCGGTGTGTCCAGAAATGCGAAGCTTCCAAGTTGAATTCACAGCCATAAGCTTGGCCAACTCGTCAAGGCTGCTGAACGAACTTGAAAGAATGACATCGCTACTTGTTTTGTACTCCAAGTTCTCGAATGCTTTTTTAATCACCTGCTTCTCTTCTTCTTTCAAAATAACCACTTCGGCTTCTTTCGCAAAGCGGAAGAAACCATCTGATTCTCTGTGAGCTTTCTTTCCGCGAAGATTCGGAGCAGTAACGAATACGGTCTTCACTGTATCTGCATTGTATCCTTCTAACTTAAACTTCGCCGTCTTCGTTTCTACGTTTATACCATAGTTGTATACACCACCGCCTTGCTTCACTTTTTCAACTTGCGTTTCTAAATTGAAATAGGTTAACTCAGCAGCAGAACATCCTTTCAATTCAGCGATTCCATATACAGTAGGACAATCGTCTACTTTGTCGATGATGTTGTCTCCGTCTGTATCTGGACAGCCGTTGAAGATGGCCAATCCTTTTTCTTCAGGACAATCGTCTTTCGAATCGGTAATGCCATCGACGTCTTTGTCTGGACAGCCTTTTAATTGAGCCAAACCAGCAACTTCTGGACAGTCGTCTTTCGAATCGGTAATGCCGTCGCCGTCTTTATCTGGACAACCATGTAAAGTTGCAAGACCTGGAACATCTGGACAATCATCTTCTTCGTCGCGAATGTGGTCCCCATCGCGGTCTGGACAACCGCGGTATTCCCATGTACCTGGAACTTTCACGCATTGGTCTTTACGATCTGACACCTTATCAGCATCACGATCTTTGATGCGTTTGTATGCAATTGGAATTCGAACCATCACGTAGGCATCTAGCCCGGTAATGTCCTTCTTTCCGAATCCATCTCCGCGAAGGAAGGCACGATAAGGATACATACTACTTGTTCCAAAAGTAACAGGCCCCAAACGCACAGCAAGACCCGTGCGAGTTCCCATTAAACTGTTGCGACTAATTGGAATAGAAACACCGGCAATGCGATGGTCCCAACGTGGTGTTATTGAAATAGTTGTGAAGTCGTGCACCTTATTCGGGTTGGAGTTAAATCCGAAGGCAATGAAGTTCGTTTGATTGATGTATAAGTCTTTCCAAATGTGATAATCGATCTGTGTGCTGAAGGCCGTTGGCAAATTCATTTTGTAATTCGCGCCGCCAATGGTTCCGCCAAAGCGAGCACTTAATGTATCATCCAAAGCAGCAATAGGTGTCGTTCCGAAATCCAATTTCGTGATGTCCCAATTTGATGTGTTCGCCGTAAAGTTACCGCTTTGTCCACCCCTCGAGAACTTCACACCACCCAGGTCTGTAATGGACACGCCAACCTTCAATTTGTATTTATTCTCATTGCGCTTCCACACATTGGTCTCTCTGTCTATATCATGCTTATGCTTCGCATGGTCTGGACGCCACTCATAAATTCCCCCGAAATCAAAACCAAAACCTAAATTCGAAACCACTCCGAAATCTGTATTGTTTTGACCTGTCGCAAAATTCGACGAATGGCCATAACTTACATCAGCATTGTACAAAGAAAGTGCAGAGTCAGAGTGAATTTCATAATCAAGATTTTCGATATACAGATATGCCGACTGCACTCCTTGCAGCGCTTTGATTGCAATACCGGCCTTTACAAAATGCTTCTCTTTATCTACCAATACTCTGCCGTATCCGAACGCATACTCCATCCAAGTCATTGTTTGAATGGACAGATTATCGTTGGTAATTCTAGTGTTGTACAATGACGGATAATTCAAAGAATTGTATGCAAATCGATACAACTCTGAATCTACTCCGTCTATATTCACATATGTGCGCACTCGAGCGGAAAGCGAAATGGAATTTTTTTCATTAATGGAAACCAACAAGCCCGGCAAATAAATGTTGTTGTATACAAATGCTCTTCGGTTGTCCTCGAAGTTAGCCGTTGTAAAATCTTCTGTCGGAGGGGTGGGATCAAGCAACGGATATGATGTGGAACTAAGCCCACCATCACGAACCAAATAATTCGGTTTGAATCCAATGAAATTATTCGCCACTCCGAATCCTGCACCGGATAACTGAATTTCAAATTTCAATCGGTTGTCTGCTAGGTTGGCCGGATTAACTTGCACACTGGAAAGTCCTCCGTAGTTACTTGAGCTAATGCCTAGAAGATCCTGGGCATGAGCACCAATTAAAGAAAATGCTGCAAAAATGACAAGGAGAAATCTCTTCATTAATAATAATTTAATTGAACTTAGTTTTATTAAGTAAAGGAAGTCCAATAAGTTCCGAGATTAGGGGAATAATTCAAAAGTGTTAAACACCCTAGGTTTAAAAAAAAAGCAGTTCGAGGAAACTTAAATCATTCATTAACGTACTTTTCTGAAGTGAAACACATTCTATTCCTTTTACTTCTTGGGCTTGCTAACTTGGTTGTTGGACAAGATTTTCGCGCAGCAGCCATTCAGCAATATGCCGAAGGAAATTATGACGTCGCATTGCATAGCATTAACCTTTTAGAAAAATTCGAGGCTTGTGATTACTTCATTAAAGCCAATGCACTTCAGAAACTCGGGCAATTTCAACAAGCGAGTATGAATTATAATGAGGCGAAATCAGCCGGATGTGAGGACGAATCGCTGTTGTTGAATAACGGTATTTGTGAATATTCTCTTGGGAACTTGAGTGAATCTGTTCATTTATTGAAGCTCTACACACAAGAAAACAAAACGAATTTCCAAGGCTACTATTGGTTGGCTTCAGCATATTACCTTCAACATAAATATTCCAAAAGCCGTGCAGCACTTGAAAGGGCTTTTTCATTGAATGAAAAATACGCCCCTGCCTATTTTCTAGATGCCGCTATTCATCAGGGCAGAAAGCAATACGCTGCTGCCGCTGAAACGTTCCTCGAAGCCTATACGCTAGACAGCACATTGGAAGAGGCGCATCTTCAGGCGGGAATCTCTTTGCTCGATATGCAGAAGTATGAACAGGCACAAAAGATCTTCAAACAAATGCTTAATCCAACTAACAAAGCGTACGTTCAAGCGTTGTACTATTCAGGAGAGACTTCTTATTTGTTGAAGGAAAACGAAGAAGCGTGCAAGTATTGGAAAGCAGCGGCTGACGCAGGTGATTACGATTCGAAGGAAATTGTTCGCACGTGGTGCGAAAACAAGAAGACGCCTATTTTCAAAATGCGTGCTTCGCGCTTTAAGTTCTAATTAAGAACAACTTTCACACTCCAATTGGCGCGCACTTCAATGGGTTTAGAGAAAACTCTTACAGGTTCACATCTTGTTTTTTGTTGAAGATCTGCAATGTCCCATTGTCCATTTTTATTCACATCGTGCACCAAACGCACGGTGTATTTCCCTGGCTGAATTCCGCTAAAGACGAGGGTTTCAGCATAATCTACTTTCCGAACCACTGTTCCCTTTTCATTGCGAAGCTCAACAAACTTCTTGAAACTCTTGTCTTCAAGCAGTGGAATGGATAACTCGAGGTTTCCCAATTTATCGGGAGAAGCAAATTCGAAATTGGTTTGAAGGGTGTCGTTCGTTGTGCCGTATGCCGTTTCCCATGCGCCCGGCAAAATGCGAATACTTCCTTTTCCAACAAGTTCACTTGCATTGGCGTCTACTTGTATTGCGAAATGCAAAGGAGAGTCTGTCTCTGCAATTGTCCCTGTTGCTTGAATTCCTTGCACTGTCACTTGACATGTGTTTCGCTTCAACACCGCATATGCAGGGGCTTTCACTAAAATCAATGATTTCGGGTCTTGCTGAATACTTCCAGAAAACTTGAACTTCTTAAGCTTCGGAGATTTCGCAACAAAAACACTCAACGTATCTGCTGGTTGTTGATTAAAAGAATAGGTAACTCCTTCGAAGTTGTTACTCGGTGTTGTGCCTTCTCTTCCACCTATTGCAAAAAAGAGGGTATCGCTGTTGTTCAATGAACCGTATCTGAAAGGCACTCCCGCTGCTGTTGGAGCTAATTTAATTTTTTCAATCATGCCATAAGCGCCAACAATGAAGCCACTTCCGACAGAATCAGTCTTGAATAAATCCTCTGAGATTTTCTCAATTTTCTTCGGAGACAAACGCATATTTAATGGATACGATTGTTCGGTTGAAACAGGTTGTTCTATGAAGTCACCTACTTCGTTCTCATCCCAAATTCTATTTTCATTCAAATCGGAAAAAGCAGCGATATGAAAAGTTGTCTTTGGCAAATAATTGAAGGTAAACTCTCCCTTTTCATTCACCTTTTTGGCATAAGCCACCGATCCCATTAGACTGTCTGAATACAAGACAACCGTTGCTTTTTCAGGCACTCCACCTTTCTGAGCATCATACACCGCTCCGCTAATTGTAGCAGAATCAAGTGTACTTCCTGTCGAGAAAACAAAATTCAAAGAAGCTTTATTTCCTTCCGTAATATCTGAAATGGCGTTGCCGAATTCAATGGTGTATGTCGTATTCGCCTTCAACGTATCGGTCCATGAAAGCATGGCTAGGCGCTTGTTGCAAATGAGCGTAGCCGGTTGTTTCAATGCTGGAGAAACGATTACTTCGTTGGCGGCACCTGCTTGAACGAACTCATCGAAGTTCAGCACAAGCGTGTTTGTTGCAACATTCGTGGCGAATGAGTCGATGCTTTGGGCCAAAAGCTTTGGCGGAGTGACATCTTTCGCACCGCCGTTCAGTCCACGCACCTGCGCGCAACCCACAGCAACGAGGGCGATTCCAATGACAATACTATTTCGAAGATTAAAAAACTTCATTCGCTAAAATATTGGCTATTTCTTCCAAGCCTGTTAGATCATCCTCGTCGAAGAAGTCGAGTTGCGAGCTGTCTACATCTAACACCCCAATGACTTCATTACCTTTTATGATAGGAACTACAATTTCGCTTTTAGAAGCGCTGCTGCAAGCAATGTGACCCGGAAACTCATCGACATTTGGAACTATAATCGAAGCCCCATTTGCCCATGAAGTTCCGCAAACTCCTTTTCCGTGTTCGATCTGCGTGCAGGCCACAGGACCCTGAAAAACGAAGAGATTGAGGGTGTTGTTGTTCACGATATAGATGCCCACCCAAAGAAAATCGAAATTTTCTTTCAGTAAGGCCATAACATTTCCGGCCTTGGCAATAAAATTCGGCTCACCGTCGCACAGCGCAAAAGCCTGCGCGCAAGCGGCTTTGTAACGTTTTTCCTTCGAAAGTTCTTTCGAAATAGTTGGTAATTCAGACATAGAAGTTCAAAAGTACAACACCTTGATAAAAATCTTGTATTTTGTACTGAAAGGCGTAACCTATATTTGCTGACCTAAAGACAAAATGTATGTCATCTACTAATTTCAGAGATCGCCACAACGGCCCTCGCCAAGAAGAAGTATCAC
>JBJOON010000045.1:0-11941 GCA_046051235.1 Bacteroidota bacterium | reverse complement strand
GATTGTGTTCGAATTAGTTTTAGAAGCAAGGGCACGCGCGATGTGAACCAGATGGCACGCGCACACTTCAACGGTGGCGGACATAAGAACGCGGCTGGTGCGCGCCTACACGAATCCCTGGAACATACAATTGCGAAGTTTAAAGAGTTATTACAAAAAGGAGAGATCTAATGAAATACGCTTATTTACTTTTCGCATTCACAGCTATTTTAATGAGTTGTGACAGCTGTTCACAAGACAAGAAAGCGATTCAGCAAATGACTCAAGCGCAAATAGATTCAATGCTCATTGCGCAGAATAGAAATTTTCACGCGCAGGAAAAGGAACGGCTTCAAAAATTTGTAACCGATAAGCAGTGGCCTACAACCATTACTGGAACTGGAATTCATTATTGGATCTACCAACAAGGAACAGGAGAAACCGTGAAGTCAGAGCAAATTGCCATGGTTGAATATGAAGTATCTCTGCTCGATGGGACAGTAGTTTACAAAAGCAAACCGGGCGAAAAAGTTCCAGTAAAAATTGGACACGATAACGTGGAAAGTGGCTTGCATGAAGCCATGCTCTTGATGAAGAAAGGAGATCGTGCGAAATTCGTTTTACCTTCTTATCGCGCCTTCGGTTTAACCGGTGAAGGAAAGATTCCCATGAACGCAGCGGTTGTCTACGACATTCTCTTGGTGGAAATTCAGTAATTCCTTTTTGTATTTAATTCAATCTTTCTATCTTCATTGCGAACATAGCTATTGAATTATGCTTAAAACAATTATCCTACTTATTCTTGCCCTTGTTGGACTTCCGTTGGTGGCTTACTATTTAGATCCGAGTTTAACAGAAATGCAATGGCATCTGATTAAAGTGGGCGGAGGTTCGGCTTTAATTGTTGCAACAATTTGTTTCTTGCTCGCTGAGCTGACAGGCAATTGCAGTCAAGTGGATAAAATCTGGAGCGTTGTTCCAATCATCTATGTTTGGGAATATGCTCATATCACAAGCTATCATCCCCGTTTTGTTTTAATGGCTGTATTGGTAACACTGTGGGGTGCTCGGTTGACGTATAATTTTTCAAGAAGAGGCGCCTATTCATGGAAGTTTTGGAGTGGGGAAGAAGATTACCGTTGGGAAGTGCTTCGTAAGATGCCTATGTTCAATGCTCGTTGGAAATGGACTTTGTTCAATTTGTTTTTCATTTCATTCTACCAGAATATTTTGATTTGGTTAATTACCGTTCCTGCGATCTATGCCCACAAAAGCACAATTGCTCCTTTGGGAACAACAGATTATGTAATAGCAGCAATTTTGATTTTCTTTTTAATTGTCGAAACAACCGCTGATCAGCAGCAATGGAATTTTCAGAATGAAAAGCACAGACGAATTAAAGCGGGAAACAACAACGAACTGCCTTACTCAAGAGGCTTTGCGCACACTGGTTTATGGAAACTCATGCGTCACCCGAATTACGCGTGTGAGCAAGCCATTTGGATTACCTTCTTTTTCTTCAGTGGCAGCGGAAGTGGAAATTGGTTGAATGGAAGTTTAGTGGGAGCCGTATTGTTAGTTCTTCTATTCCAAGGAAGCGCCGACTTCAGTGAAGGAATTTCCAATTCGAAATACGATTCGTATAAAGATTACATCAAGAGCACACCACGCTTCTTTCCGAAGTTCTGGTAATTACATAATCTTTCTTAAAATCTTCGCCAACCACTCTTTGCCTTTATAAGGTGGATAGACAATTGAAGTTGAATTGAAGATTCGACTTACATGAACCTCTGATTTTAAATGACAGAATTCAAGGAAGCCATGGTATCCATGTGAATAGCCCATTCCTGAAAAGTTACTTCCCCCGAATGGCATGCGAACATCACTGATGTGCAAGAATACATCGTTTATGGTAACTCCACCAGACCAGGTGTTGCGCGTAATGAACTTGCGTTCGCTTCTGCTGTGTGAAAACACATAGAGCGCCAAAGGCTTTTCTTTGCTGCGAATGAAGTCTACTGCTTCTTCCATTGTTTCGTATTCAAAGAGAGGAAGAATAGGTCCGAAAATTTCTTCATGGAATGCCTTTGTTTCCTTCGAAACATTTCCAACGACAGTTAACCCGAACAAACGTTCGGCAGGTTTGTGTTCACCTTCGAAGAGAATTTCTCCACCTGTGTTTCGAACTTCTTCAACCAAGGAAATCAATCGCGAATAGTGTTTTTCAGAAGCCACACAAACCACTTCGTCGGAATTTGGTTTTCCATCTACCGTGTATTTGGAATGGTAATGCGTTTTTAAGTGTTCTGTAAATTCTTTCGATTTTCCTTTTGGAAGCAAAACGTAATCCGGGGCAATACACGTTTGTCCCGCATTGGTATATTTTCCCCAAACGACTTTTTTAGCAGCATCTTCCAGATCATAATCTTTTCCAATAACAACTGGCGATTTTCCTCCGAGTTCAAGGGTAACGCTAGTTAGATTTTTTGCGGCGGCAGCCATCACCAATTTTCCAACAGCAGGCGATCCAGTAAAGAAAATGTGATTGAAGGGAAGTTCAGTCAATTGCGCGGCAACAGCTCCATCACCAAGCACAACAGTTACTTCTTTTGGAAGGAAAGTGTCTTCAACAAATGCCTTCAGCGCATCGCTAACAGTTGGTGTTAACTCCGATGGTTTAACCACTGCTGCATTCCCTGCGGCAAGGCAAGAGATTAAGGGTGTAAGTGTTAATTGAACAGGATAGTTCCAGGGCGAAAGAATGAGACAAACGCCCTTCGACTCAACATGAATTTTATTTGAAGCCAAAGGATTGGCCCAATTGATTCCTGGACGAATGGGTGAGATCCATTCGTGAAGTTCTTTTCGAACCGCTTTTAATTCAGCGAAGATGAGTGAGAACTCCATCATAGAAGATTCGAAGGCATGCTTGTTCAAGTCTACTTTTAACGCTTGGGTTAACGCGGGTTCGTGCTTGTGCAGTCCTTTTTCAAATCTGTCAAGCATTGCAATGCGATCCGCTACCTTACTGTTTTTATAGAGTAACGCATGCTTCTTCTGCAATTCAAAAATTTCCATGTTCAACATAATCTTCTATTATTCGTGTTCTCGAATGTTCTTGGTTTCGTGTTCTTTTGGCTCATCCGTGGTCTCCTCTTCTTTCACATACCAATCATTTAGATTTGGTTGTCCCGCATCTGACCAAGCACTTAACCACAAACATCCTAATGAATAAACAGCTGAACGCATTCTTCGTTCAATTTGTCCGTTTAAAAGTGCGCTATAAGCTTCCGAGAATTCTTTGGAATAAGTTCGCACTTCAATGTTGTTGCGCATTTCGTAAGCATATTTTTTGTCGGAAGGAAAGCGCGCTGTCAGTTGTTCTTCAAACTTCAAAACGGAATCTACGGCTGCATAACTTTCTTTTAGACGTTCCCAAATGAAATGCTGCGGAGCTGAAATGTATACGGCTTGCCCAACAAAGAAATCGTATTGCGGAAATTGAATTTCAGGGACGCGACTTTCCCAAAAGCCGTGTATTCCTTTTTGATTGGTCTTTTGTCCGTTATAGTTTGAATTAGAGTGAAGAGGCACATGAACATCTCCTACATAATGTCCCAATTCAGATGAAAGACGAAGAACTTTATTTACGTCCTTTTCCACAAATGCCTTCACCAATTTTGAATAAACGGAATACAGATTCCAAGGAACAATGCCATGTGCACGAAGACTGTCTTCTCCGTATTTTGAAACAGCATCGTTCCAACGTTCAGGTAAATTTTCAAAAGGGGAAGAAGAAGTTTCAGTCACGTAACGATCAACGTCTAGAAAGTGACATTCAGCTTCACCTTTCACGCTGTACCTTCTCTTATCAGGATCAACGCTATGTTCAATCAAGTAATTCATGTTGTACTTGTAGAATCCGAAAAGATCTGGAGGTAGCGTGTAAATTGCAAGCTCATTAATTTTCTTGTGCCCGAAGAAGCCCCAATCTAAACAAATAGGAGGTTCGGGTTCTGAAGCGAATGTGAAGAATGGAAAACAAAGTATCCAAAGGAGTAAGCACTTCGTTTTCATGTGGAAGGATTTACGCGTTTTCGATTTCCAACTTCACCAATTTTCCATCGCGAAGAATTGGGATGCAGGGAACGGTGTCAAGTATAAGGCAATATTTTACGTCTTTCTGAATTTTTAATTTCATGAGACGCTTGCGATGTGAGCTAGCGCGAAGGAAACTATAGAAGTTGTCGCGTGCTGAACGATATAGGAACTTAGCAGATATTGTACTGTCTTCGTTGGAAACGAATTTGCGACTTTCCAAAAGGAAATCGGCAATTGCACCAGCGCAGATGGTGTCTTCTAAATTCATTTTTTCCTTCCACCCCGAAGCAAGCACAAGTACATTTTTGTTTTGTTCAATGAGCCACTTGCTGAGATAGGTGAGGTTGTTCAAACAACCAATAACGACTGTGCTTTTTTCTTTGGCTACTTCAATGGCATTGGTTCCGTTGGTAGTTGTAAGCACCACTGTTTTTCCGACTAAATCTGGATTCATGAACGCGTATGGAGAATTTCCGAAGTCGAATCCTTCAACCACTTGTCCATCTCTTTCAGCGGCGGTGATGTATCCTTTAGATTTGTAGTCAACTGCTTTTTCAACTGAATTAATCGGAATGATCTCTTTAATTCCGAAATGAAGTCCTGTGGTAATGGCACTTGTAGCGCGAAGCACATCTATAACAACCACAATGTCGAATCCGCTATCGTACAACGGAAAGTGACTAGGGGCATAACAAACTTCTACAATCTTTCTTTCGCTTAGTGCTGGCATAGGTTTTCAATAAGTGCCTAAAATTAAGAAAAGAAAAGGAAAGCAGCGAATTTGTTTATGCCATAACTAACTTCGCAATCTAATCTGAACCCATGCGCGTAAACAAATTCATAAGTGAATCGGGACTTTGTAGCCGAAGAGAAGCCGACAAGTTTATTGAACGTGGACTCGTTACCATCAATGGAAAGAAAGTCGGTCTTGGAGCGGAAGTTGGGCCGAGAGATGTGGTTAAAGTGAACGGTCGCGGCCTCAATCGTGAAGAGAAGCAAGATTTGGTTTTGGCATTCAACAAGCCAATCGGTGTTGTTTCAACAACAGATAAAGTAGAAAAGAACAACATTGTAGATTATATAAGTTACAGCGAACGTATTTTTCCAATAGGAAGATTAGACAAGGATTCTCAAGGACTTATTCTTTTGACCAATAATGGCGACTTGGTGAACAAGATTCTTCGTGCGGGAAACAAGAACGAAAAAGAGTATGTGGTGAGTGTAGATCGACCGTTGTTTGCGGAGTTTGCAGAAAAGATGAGTCAGGGTGTTCCGATCTTAGGTGTTCAAACGAGAAGATGTAAAGTTGTTGTTGAAACGCCTTTTGTCTTTCGCATTACACTTATTCAAGGGTTGAACAGACAGATTCGAAGAATGTGCGAGCACTTTGGGTACAATGTGACAAAGCTTGAGCGAACTCGTATTATGCATATTGGATTGCAAGGACTTCAGGTTGGTGAATTCCGACCCTTGGAAGAAGAAGAGATGAGGTTGCTGAATAAGTATTTAGCGAAATCGAAATCTGAAGCACCCGAAAAGAAGGCTTCTTCTGATCCAGATAAGCCAAAGCCGAAACCAAAACCGAAGCCAAGACCTAAACCGAGAACGGGTTCTTCATCTGCTTCCCCGTCGTCGTCGAAACCTCGTTTCAAAGCAGGTAGTAAGTCACATGGCAAGCCAGGCGAGCGCACGTTTCGCAATGGTCCGAGTAAAGGAAGCAGCAGCAGAGGAAACTCGGGAAGGAGTAGTCGCGGAGGAGCCAAAAGAACAGGGCGATAGGACTTAGTGTAAAAATCACACTAAGTAATTCATTCATCTTGTTTATCTTTGCTGTAAATACAATTTTTTATGGCAAACATTGCACACATTCATGCAAGACAAATCCTCGATTCGAGAGGTAATCCAACAATTGAAGTTGATGTCATTACTGACCAAGGTACTGTTGGTCGTGCTGCTGTTCCTTCCGGAGCAAGTACAGGAATGCACGAAGCGGTTGAGCTTCGCGATGGCGACAAAACGCAATACTTAGGCAAAGGGGTTATGCGTGCTGTTCAAAATGTAAATGAAGTGTTGAACAAGGAATTGGAAGGAGCTTCAATTTTCGAACAGAACTTGATTGACATGGCCATGTGCGGAATAGATGGCACTGATAATAAAAGTGTTTTAGGAGCCAACGCAATTTTAGGTGTTTCGTTAGCGGTTGCGAAAGCAGCGGCAGAAACATCTGGTTTAAGTTTATATAGATATATAGGAGGAGTGAGTGCGAACACACTTCCAGTTCCAATGATGAATATTATTAATGGAGGTGCTCATGCCGACAATAAAGTTGATGTTCAAGAATTCATGATCTTACCAGTTGGTGCTGAATCTTTCAGTCAAGCTTTGCGCATGGGAGCAGAAGTGTTTCATCACTTGAAAGCTGTTTTAAAGAAGCAAGGGCACATGACCAATGTTGGTGATGAAGGTGGATTCGCTCCAAACTTCAATAGCAACGAAGAAGCGCTTCAAACAATCATGCAAGCCATTGAAGCTTCTGGATATAAAGCAGGAGAAGATATTATGTTGGGATTGGATTGCGCATCGACGGAGTTCTACAACCCAGAAACGAAGTTGTATCACTTGGAATCTACAGGTGAGCATTTAACCAGTTCACAAATGGTTGACTATTGGGCGGATTGGACAAAGCGTTATCCGATTGTTTCAATTGAAGACGGATGTTCAGAGGACGATTGGGACGGTTGGAAGTTGATGACTGAAAAGTTGGGAGATACGACCCAGTTGGTTGGAGATGATTTATTTGTTACCAATGTTAACCGTCTTTCTCGCGGAATTGAAGAAGGTATAGCCAACAGTATTTTGGTTAAGGTGAATCAAATTGGTTCTTTGACTGAAACGATTGATGCGGTAAATATGGCTCACAGAGCGGGATATACTTCGGTAATGTCTCACAGAAGTGGTGAAACTGAAGATACGACAATTGCAGACCTATCCGTTGCGCTTAATACTGGACAGATTAAAACAGGCTCGGCATCGCGTTCAGATCGTATTGCAAAATACAATCAGTTGTTGCGTATTGAAGAAGAGTTAGGAAAGATGGCTTATTTCCCTGGAAAAAGCATTTTAAGATAACAAAAAAAAGGGCCGAAAGGCCCTTTTTGATTATTGATTTAATTCTGGATAACGATCTAACAAATCATCGCGTTTTTTCTTGGAAGCCAACATTGACCAAGAGAATTTCTTTTTACCATCTTCAAATCTTCTGTTCTCGTCTTTAACAGCGGTTAGAATTTCGAGGAAGGCGGCATCTGAACTGATAACCGTTAAAATATTCAATTTGTATTCGAACATATACCAGGTAGCGCCATCTATCTCAATATACAATCTGAAGATATCACCACTTCTACGTTTCTCAATTTCAATTAGCCCTTTGGTATACTTGAAAATTTGTTTTTTACCCATACTAGCAACACCCAATGGGCCTGTTGTAGAGAAAGTTTCAAGTTCTTCATTCCAAATCCATTTGAGGTCACCGAAATAGAAGAATTGCTGAAGCTCCTCAGGCAATCTTTTCAGAGTCCCATCCAATGCCATATCGGCGATGATTTTGTCAGATTTTTCAGTTCCTAAGAATTCAATCAAACTTTTTTCAAATTGGGTCTTCGTTAAATCAATTGGATCCAAATTAGGTGCATTGATTAATTTCTCAGTCAAATGTTTTTGCGCTCCTTCATCAAATGGGAAATTCAACAGCGTGGTGCTTTGTGCATTGAGGGTAGAATCGTTCGATTGGAAACGAACAGTACCGACCGATTTCATAGTCATCATGCCGTAATCGACATTGAAGTCCATCACACCATCACCAGTAAGTTCGCAGTTAGTCGTGTTTAATCCAAGTAATTGACCGGGTAATTTTGGTTGTCGGATCTTTTCTTTTGATCCAATGTAATAGGTTTTCTTTCCTTTGTCATAGTACAAATACCCCGTTGATTCAATCAGTCCGTGGTCCTTTTTGTTTGGCTTAGCACTTAAGAAACCTGGATAAATTTTCATTGGAGGTTCGTCTTTTACAATAACCCCAACTCCTAATTTGGACATAGTCATGTCGCGCAGTGTACTGTCAACAGGAATGTAAATTTCAAGCGGATTTATTTCCGATTTGAACTTGAAAAATGTACGCGCAATGCTGTTGCAATTATGAAGAATGCGCACACCGCCAATGAATGATATAAATGGGTTGCTTGCTTGCAATTGAAATTTCCCATAAAACTCAAATGCTGGAGATAAAAAGAATTGATCGGTTTCTTTAATCTCACCGAATGCAACGGTCTGATAAGTCGAATCTAACCTGAAAGTAGTAATGTGAATTTTCTGTTCCTTTTTGTTCTCATCTTTGTATATAATATCACCACTTCCCTCGTATTTTTTGCGACCTTCAATTTTTAAACTAGCGTTGAAAATCTTGTGGTGCTGAGTTACGAAATTACATATCACCTGAGCGCGCTCTAATTTTTGCATGTTTGCCCATTTTTCAATAACCACATAGTTGCTGTCGGGTTGAACTTTTGAGTCCGCTACTATAATGTACTCAATTTTTTTACAAGTAAGCCGATTATTTTTCACGTCGTATTTTGCGTATGGAGATAGGAAGTTTAAGCTGTCTTGGTTCGGGTCAATTGAGAAAAAATTACTTTTTGACTTTTCGGTGTCGGTGTCAATAATTAAATCGTTACTTACTTGACGTGAGGATGATAATTCCATCTCAGATTTGTCCATGAACCAGGTAAACTGGTCCATAAAACAGATATATAAATTTGTAGGGAATTCAATTTTAGTTTCACCGCTGTTACTCTTAAACTGTCCTTTTCGCGCATCGAAATCCACATCGGCACTTACGTTGTCAGTTTTAAAGGCAAGTCCAACATCACCTGGATTCGACTTTAACTCGAAAGCAGAGGTGTCGGCTAATATTTTTCGGTTACGAAATTTGAATTGCTTTGAGGATAGTTTTGCCCCTACGAAATCCGTAGATCCGTTACCGGACATGCCCGTGGGCTCTAAGCGCATAGTGCCTTTGAACTTCGCTTCTTGATTGAAACACTCAACTAAGTCCTCGTTTGTAGTGACTTCTAGTTTATCCTTTTTCGGGAAGTATTGCAAGTCCATTTTACTCGCCTGCGCATCGGGTACATTAGCTTTTTTGTCGCTTTTATTGGTAAACGAATTGGCCAATCCAAAGACTTCTTCCGGAACATAAGTGAATGAATTTGAAAGCGAAGTGGAGGTCAAGTAATCAAGTTTGCCTTTGCCTTTCAACCCAGAGAAATTCAAGGTTAAGTCTCCTGTAACTTTTGCTTTTCCACCGTAGGCCTGGAATCCAGAGTCTGTTGTGTTGATTTGAAATCCTAAGCTATTGTCGTCCATTAGAACCAACGGTTCTTTAATGTCGGGGAAAATACCTCCACTCACTAATGTACCCTGGAACTTCAAATTCTTTTTATTGAAGTTATCGAGCGAGTCAATTTGAAACGGTTCGACTTCATAATAAAATCCGTTACGCTTGTATTTTCCTTTCTGAATAGAATAAGAATCATAAAATACATTGGAGGTTTTTGTACAAGTAAGAACGGGATATTGAGGATAATCTTTTGAGTGATAGCCACTTTTGTTTGTAGGATTATCAATCTCCAGTGTGCCCGACAATCCTGAAAGGACATTCTTTACGCGCACTTTCGGATAGTTGCCAAAATTATCTGGCGCTCGGGTATAGTCATCGACATAGATAACACAGGAATCAATTTCAGCCATTTCAAATTTGAATTGGTCATAAATGAAATTGTATTTCGCTCCCATCAACTCGAAATTCCCTGTGTTTATTCTTCCGCTGAAACTGAAATCACGATCCTTGTGCAGAATAATTTCTCCACCCGTCGGATAGATCATTACTTTCTGAGAATCGCTAAGCAAAACACTGTTGACTCCTTTAATAATTATGTCTCGAGTGAGTAAACTGAATCGTGCATTTTCAGAACGGTCCACTTCAGATATAAATTGAATGGCGTCGTAATCAGCGTTTCCTCTGTTGTTTTCAATGTGTTTATATAATTTTTGTAGCAAGACAATGTCTCGCGTTTCAATGTCATACTGTATGTATCCCTTGTTAGTTAAGTCGATCAAAATGGGAATCCATTGTTCAACACCTGTTCTCGCTTGTCGCGCAAAATCAATTGCGTTGAAAAAGTCAGACTGAAGTGCTTTGCCTGTTCGATATAATATAAAAACGGGGTGGTCGTTTGAAATACCGGCAAGCGTAGAGAATCTTTTTTCTTTGAAATAATCTACCGATTCGAAATCAGCATTTCCTCCGGGAACAGAACCAAATGTGCCGAAGTTCATGTATGGCGCATCAATATTCCATTGAACCGTTTCGAAATACATTTCAACTTCATGGTATGTGTTCTCGAAAGGAGAAGGGGAGATGCCATTTTCAGTTCTAGATAATTCAAGATTTCTTGTTTTTTTCGTGAACATGAAAAACAACTCAGGATGATATATGCTGTCTGAATCCAAACGCATTTTTATAGAAGCACTGCTGCTTTGAATTCGGTCTGGACGAATCTCGAAGAGTAAACTTTGTGCTGTTAAAAATGGTTTCTTTTCGCGATAAAAAATGAGACTCGCAGGAGTATCCATAGTTCCGGTGCCCTCGAGCTTTTTTCCAGACATGGTGAATCCACCTTCGTAGTCAACATTAGGAACTATGTTCTTAATTTCCAATCGCTGGTAATACGATTCGAACATGGGGTAAGACGCAGTCTCTTCGGTCTTGTTGCCAATAATTTTTTCTGTCAACTTTCCTTGAAGAGGCTTGTCGAAGAATTCATTGTAAAACATCACGCTGTCAATAATGTATCGTGACTCTTTAATTCGAATATTATAATGATTGAAAGAGACATATGTCTTCTCGGGATCATAACCCGCGCGTTGCCAAGTCACACGTCCGGCATTTCCATAAAACTTTTCTAGCGTAGGGAAATAATTTCCTGTCGTTTTGTAGATAACAGAACTGTCTCCGCGACTGAGGCACTTCAAATTCATTTCATCGAAAGTGATATGCGGTAAAGAGTCGAACACGAAGCGGTACGAAGTGTTATTCGTTTTCCATTGAAGAGATTCGTTTTTGTAAAAGGTTAAATCGCGAAAGAGTCCTAAGCTCGATTCAACAAATTCAGCACCGTATTTCTTTAATTTTTTGTCGGAATAAAGTTTAACGACCATGTCGTTCCATTCCTTCAATTCTGATTCGCTCTTCCCTGAATTCGGGAAGTTAATGAATGACTGAATGTAGTTGTCATAGTCCGGGAAAACCTTCGCTTTAATATCAATGAACAAGTTCAAGGTCTCCCGAAATTGTTTCTTCTGTGCTTCAGAATAGACATTTTCCTCCAACCACATTTTAGACAATTTCTTTTCAATCTGATCTTTACCGTAGTCCTTACGTTGATCTTCAAAAAGCTTGGTCAAATACCCAAGCATTTTTTCATCTTCGTCAGGCAGTTTCTCCCCCTTTTGAGCAGAAACAACAAGGCTTATCATTAATGTGAAAAACAGGAAAATTAATTTCTTCATTGTCGCAGGTCTAGTTCCATTACAAGGTTAACGCATTTTTTCGTCAGTTCATTTTTCAGGCATCTCGAAAAAAGGCAATATTTTCAACAAGTTCAATCCTGATTATCGTGCCAAAATGATAGCGGACTTCGTACCTTTGCGGCCTAATCACTTTTGCAATGAACAAAGAGGTATTTATCGTTTCAGCCGTGCGCACTCCAATGGGAAGTTTCGGCGGATCATTAGCTAGCGTTTC
>JBJOON010000044.1:0-15843 GCA_046051235.1 Bacteroidota bacterium | reverse complement strand
GTAAGACACAACAACTATCGCTACCAAGGATTGCTTCGCATTCGTCCGTTCAACGGCTTCTTTCAACCCTACGCTGAAGGTTTAGCGGGTATAGAAAGTTTCTCCACAAAGACCGATATTTCGGTGCAAAACAGCGGTGGATTTTCTTCTGTTGAAGACACAAAAGTTCAGCAGAGCAGTGTTTCCTTTTTATACGGCTATGCCCTTGGAT
This sequence comes from Bacteroidota bacterium, assembly GCA_046051235.1. Taxonomy (GTDB): domain Bacteria; phylum Bacteroidota; class Bacteroidia; order Flavobacteriales_D; family Sanyastnellaceae; genus CAIZGX01. The sequence continues at coordinate 15,632 of JBJOON010000044.1, read as the reverse complement.
TCCGATTCCGCACAAAGAATGCGAGAAGAGTTTGGTTCGACCTTCGCTACGAAAACATTCAAGGTGGGAAAGCCCAATACGTCATTCCAGAAACGGTAACTATTCAGAACAACACCGATCTTGCATACACCACCGGCACCACAAAAACCAACCGTCAAATAATCCAATTCGGTCTCACATTTGGTTTTTAATTATCGCAAAGCGTCATCCGCTGCGCGGTCATCCCGAAGGGTCATCACAACGTGTTGTGTCATCACGACTTGTCGTGTTAGCCGGAAGCGCGAATAGCATCAACCGGCTTCAGATTCGCCGCACGTAGCGCAGGAATGAATCCTGCTACCAACCCCACTACCAACGATACCGTTATTCCCAAAACAATTCGACTCATGGGAAGGAAGAAGTGAAAATCAGTAGCGCCATTCAAAAGCGAAAGCACACCGTAGACCAAGAGCAATCCGAGAACTCCGCCAGCTAGGCAAAGGAGCATCGATTCAAACAAAAATTGCGATAGAATGAAATAGCGTTTCGCGCCGAGCGCTTTCTGAATGCCAATGATGTTGGTGCGTTCTTTCACCGAAACGAACATAATGTTTGCAATGCTGAACGCTCCGACTAGAATTGCGAAGATGCCAATGAACATTCCCGCTGCATTGAATACACCAACAATACTTTTCACCATTTCGCTAATCATGCTAGAATCGATAACGCTGAAGTCGTTTTCTTCTGTTGGACGTATCCCGCGTATCCCGCGGAAAACAGACATGACGTCGCTTTTGAGCACTTCGACATCGACATCTTTTTTCGCTTTAATCAGGAGCGTCACGTCGTCGACATCTCCTACAAATCGTTGCGCATATTCATAAGGCACATACACCGAAAGATCGCGCTCTCCGCCGAAGAGTGAAGAACCTTCCTTCGCCATTACGCCAATGACCTCGGTTTTTTGTCCTTGAATTTTTATGTCTTTTCCAACAGGATATTCTGCACCGAACAATTGTTCGGCCAACGAGTATCCGATGAGTGCCACAGGTCTTCCCCCATCGCATTCCATTTGCGAGAAGTAGCGTCCCTTCTCAATTTTTAAATCAATGGCTTGAATGTAATCGTATCCCACGCCAAGAAAACCAACTCCTTCGAGCGAATTGTTTTCGTGTTCAATGGTTTTTGACGCGCGCACTTGAATAGTGGCTGCTGAAAACGAATTGATTTCCGCCTTTAATAAATCAAGATCTTCTTTGCTCGGTTGTCTGCGTTGCCAGTACTTCCACCACTCGTATTCTCCGCCTTGCTTCTCGGGCCCCATGGGCCACTTCTGAATGAAGAGCAAATCGGAGCCCATGACAGACAGCCCTTCTTTTATATCGGCCTCCATGCTATCTACAATGCTCAGTACAAAAATGATCGAGAAAATTCCAATCGTCACTCCGAACAACGAAAGCACTGTTCGCAGTTTATTCACCACCAGCGACTGTGTGGCGAACGCGAATGCTTCTTTGAGTTGAAGGAGGAGGAATTTCACTCTGCGAATATAAGGCTTGTATAAAGGTGAGAAAATTTAAGAGAGGGTAAGAAAGGGGAATAAAAAAACCTCCGACTGTAAGCGGTGTTGTCCCTACTTACGGCCGGAGGCTTTTTACTTTAATCTACACCCGAAGGGTAAACTACATCCTTAGTTATTGATGAACACTCTTGAAGTCTCAGAGTAATTCCCAACAGTCATACGAACCATGTAGATACCACTCGCTTGCTCTATCGCAACCGTGTTCATTCCTTCAACAAGACGAACAGACTTCACTAACTTACCCGTTACATCGTAGATGTCGGCGCGTTTTGCGATGTTGCTCTCCGTGTTGGTTAATTGAATGCTAACCAAGTTGCCTTCTGTTACATAAACCATTGCATCTACTTGAGAAGCATCTTGAATTGCATCTTTCGTAGAACCTTGTGCAACATCCTGCAAAGCGTCTGCTCCCTCCAATGTCATGGCGCTGTTTCCAACGATACACATGTACTGAACAGGTCCCCACTGATAATTTGTTCCAGTGTAAGTAAACAACGGTGCGGTTTGTACTGCATATGTCTTTCCGTTTTGAAGTTGACCAACTGATCCCAAACTCAAGAAGTTAGATGAAACACCTCGATTCAACTCAATTGGAAGACCAACCGTTTGAAGAGTAAGTGGATTAACCTCTGTAAACCTCCATCTCCAGTTGTTTGCTCCACATACCCATGGCAGACTCGAAACTACTGCACCTCTGAATCTTGGACCATTGTTACAACTACTGTTTAAACCTAGAGATGTTTGAGGCTGATTAAATGTAACTACTTGGCAACCACTGTTACTTGGAACAGTAATCTGCTCAATATTACCTGCACCATCAACCAAACTATAAGTGTTTGAAATAGTCACATCATAAGTAGAACCATATGGAAGAACTGGATTAACAGTACTCAACACACAAATATTTGAACTTTGAGTACGAGTGAAGGTTTGACCTAACGCAGGACCACTGGTACCCTTGAAAGTAAAGGTATAGTTAACTCCTGCAGAGCCAGCCCAAGTTGCCTTGTAATACTGACACAAGTTATATGGGCCTGCACCAAAATCACAACCACCGCGCTTCAATGACTTTACACAAATGTCGTAAGAACCAGTTGGCAAGTTACCTACAAAATTTCTAACACCTACCTTATAGGTTTGACCCGCTACAAGACCGAAGAAATTCAATTTTTCATTACCAATACCATTTACGGCATTCTCCTGAGCAACAACAACACCCTCATCATTTTGTAGTATTACAACAACATTGGTTGTTGAGGTATTAACATCTATGCTAACACCCTCTGTGCTTGCAGTGAATGAATGCCAATTGTTTGCGGTTACAATGCTACTGCACTGCGGCCACGTACTTGTTGCCATTGGAATAGCATTGGCTGCTGTCTGACCAGGAAGGCTAGCAACAAAATGAAGAACAAAACGATTATTGAAAGTACCTGCGTCACTCGTGAAAGAATAATTAATTGGGTTAGAAAGCTCTAAATATGCCCCAGTCAATTTATCCTCTAAATAAACTAAATCAGCAAAAGTGAATTCAGTACAATTAATAGTATAAGTACCTGCTGTTGGAATTTGAACCCCAAGCTTCAAGGTATCCTTAGCCAAGGCATCGCCAATACCATTGATTACAACCCTCTTCGTTCCTTCCAAAGAATATATCTGATGCATGGTTGCAGAAGGTATTTCCTTGTCTGAATCATTGCTGTCATATCCATTTGACAAATCTTCCATCAATACTACTACAGTCTCGTCACGAGTAACACCGTTAGAAATGTTCAAACGCACTCTTGAAGGATCAACGGTCAATAAATTCTGATTTCCATGTGAACGATCACCATTGTTTGATTGGAACGAATATGTCGAATAACCATCTTTAAGTCGAACCCAGGCTTGGAAAGGAGCCAACGTAGAGGTTACTTGAGTTGGCTGATTATTTGAAGTCCCGGTGTTCGTTGCACGATTGTAGAATTCAAATACGTTCTGATTCAGATTATTAACGGTTCTGTAGTATATCGTTGGTTGCAATGGCGATGTGCCGGCAACTCCATTAACTAGCGTATTGTCATACAACGTTGACCAGCTGATATGCGATGGATACGGATTAGCAATCATATTCCAACCTGGCTTGGAAGTGCCCGCTGTCCGAGTCACAGTAAAACTAACTGGCCCATTACCGATATTGTTCGAAGTAAATGCATAAGTACCCGTAGCTCCTCGGAACGCATAGCCTCTACCTTGCAACAAAGTAGTGTTGTTAGAAGTATGCTCAAGATATCCCTGAGTAGGCCCCTCCTCGTAACGCCATAATCTGTTCGACTGAGACTCGACAGATACAGCCGATGCTGTAGTTCCTGTCATAGGAACACCAATGTACCAAAAACGTCCATTAGGTAAACCTTGACCATCAGTGGAACCCGTTATGTCGCGCTCGGCTATGTATGTTCCTGAGCCTGATTGAATTGAACCATTCTCTTGAACTAAGCTACCACCGGATTCTATCTTCAGCGTTCCGTTATTAGTTAGTACTCCCGAAACGGTAAGTTTCCCTCCTGCTCTTACAATCACCTGATTACCTGAATTAACGGTTAAATTGGAAACGCTAACGGTTTGTCCATTATTCACATAAGCAATCGAAGGAGAGGTTGGCTCGCTCGTTGATACGCTGTAGTTTGCGCCGTTGTCGCAGCTCAAGTTCCAATTACTTGCAGTGTCCCATGTTCCGGAATTGTTGTAAGAGTAAATTGGCGTGTTAACCATTATAGTCACAACATTCGAAGTCGCCGCAGAACAGAAACCGCTTGTAACAATTGCCCGATAGAAGGTTGTTGCATTCAAGGATCCCATTTGTGCTGAGGTCAAGGGGGAAGAAGTTGCGTTGGTAATGTCAATAAAGTTTATATTGTCTGAAGAAGATTGCCATTGAATCGTTCCTGTACTACCCGTAAGCGTAATGTTAGAAGGTGAGCTATCCGAGCAAATGTTTTGGTTTGCACTCACTGTACCGGCAACTGATGTGGGGTTAACTGTAACTACTGCAGAGCCACTGTTTCCAGAACCCGCGCACCCCTCTGCATTGGTTACCGATACCAAGGTGTATGTTTTTGTTGAGCTCGGAGAAACGGATATTCCAGAACCTGTGGTGTAATTGTTTATGGTGAAGTTGCTTGTGCCGTCTGAGTACACTATAGCAAATGGTGATGTACCACCTGTGATAGCTACACTTAGATTAGAACTACTACCATTACAAATTGTAGCCGTTCCAGAAATAACGGCAGCTGAGGTAATACTATTTACCGTAAAAGTCGCTGTATTATTCACCGAGATAGCAGATACGCAACCGTTACGGATATTATTTATTGTAATTATTGTTGAGCCTGTGTTTACTAAAGATCCTGTAGTAAAAGTTCCTGAGCCTGCGGTAGAGACAGTCATTGAAGCTGTGTATGATCCTGTATTGGCTCCTGTTAACGTATAGTAAATTGTATAAGTTCCTGCTGGTAAATGAGCTGTTGTAGCATTCGCAAGTGTCACACTTGCACCACTTCCCGAACAAGAAGGTGAGGCTACAGAGGTAGATGTTAAACTGTAGCTACTGCAATTACCAACGTTTACAACTCCCGTTGTTCCCGCAAAAAAAGTGGTATTTATTGTAGCAGCAGCAGAACCTGTTCCTCCGTAGGAGCTGCCTGTTTCTTGAGTTGCTACTCCTAGTGTAAGTGAACCGGCAGTATGATAGGCGGTGCCTAAATTAACATTCCCGTTGGTGATTGTTAGTGCATTGGTTACAGTAACTGCATTTCCGAGAACAACACTTCCTGAAGTGGTTCTGTTGATCGTGAAATTGTTCAAGGCATTACTAGAACCTAAATTGGTTTGATCAAAATAGAGGATTCCAAAAGCACCCGTGCCCAATATTTCAAGCGAAGAAGTAGAAGATCCTTTTATTCTACTTGAAATGTTCATGGTAATTACCGAAGGTGTGGATGACTTTCCAAAAGTTGCGGTATAACCATTTAAATTGAGAATACTCGTTGCAGTGGTAAACTGAATGGGATCATTGGTTTCGTCAACCAATAGATTCTGAGCCAAAATCACTTCTCCGCCACTTTTACCAATACGCATAACATCTATATCGAGTGGATTGGTCGATGAATTAATGGTTTGATTGTTTCCTCCCTCAAAGAAGATGGCTCTACCATTAGCAGTAAAAGTTCCGTTGTCGTCCAAATTCCCCTCTAATTTCAAGTCACCACCTGATGTTCCCGACAAAATAGTAGTTCCATTATTTATATAGTTACCTTTTACAATCAAGGCTTGTGACATGGCGTTGATATTGAGTGAGAGTGTAGAGCCGTTATCTACAGTTAAAGAACCTGCACATTGGCGAGCAATATTTATTCCTCCATTCCCTAAATTCAAAATTGTGCTGTTGCTTATTCGAACATTGTTCGGGTAGCCCGCTCCAGATGTATTACTCCATTCTAATCCTCTGCCGTATGTGTTTCCAGTACTGTAAATCAAACTTGCAGCGTTGCCATAAGTTGGTGCTACACCACTTGTGCTCTGGATATAGCCGTTTGCATTAATTTGAAGCGTGCCGTTCACGGTAAATGTTCCGTATTTACACAAAACACCTCGAGAAAGGGCTAACGTTCCACCCGCGTTAACGGTGACATTTAAAAATTTCTTTTCATCGTCACCACTGCTCGTTGCGTCACCGGTTAACGTTGTACTAGATCCACTGGCGATAACCAAACTGAGGTCATTTCCGAAGCCATTATCAGTTCCATGTACAGCACCTCCTGACGAAGTGCTAATTGTTAACGTTTGTATTGATCCGCCCATGGTTAAATTTCGACCACCTGATGCTTGCAACGCCCCGCTGGTAATCGTGGCATTTCCGGTCAGACTTCTATCACCCGTTAATTGTATCCAACTTCCATTGGTGATTGTTAAGTTCGAAGGACCATTTGAAACTGGCCATTCTAGCCCGGCATTTTTCTTTCCAGCGAATCCACCTCCGAAATTGTATTGTAAAGTTGATGAAGAACCAAATAAAGGGCTATTGGTAACTACAGTTCCACCACTATTTATGGTCAAAACTCCGTTTATTGATGTTGCTGCGCTTGGAGTTAACGCTCCAGATAATGTTACATTATTGAAAGAAACTGGGCCAGTAACACTTGCAGTACCGGCAAAAATTACAGCAGTATTTGCTCCCGCTGTAAACGTTCCGCTATTCGCTATACTGCCTCCTGCGGAGATAGTTAAGGATTCAGAACCACCAATGGTAAGTGATGCGCCATTGTTTATGGTAATGCTATTGGCAACTCCATCAACACCTGTACTTAAATTTGGAAAATTCGGTGCCCCAGAATTAATAACTACATTGGTAGATGAGGTTGGAATTCCGCCGCACCAGTTTGAAGCAGTATTCCAGTCGGTGCTGGTCGTTCCGCGCCATGTTCCTGTACTAAGCAAATTTACCGTCACCGCAAAGCGGGTTGTGCTTTCACATCCACTTGTAGTTTGCGTTGAATAATAGGTTGTACTATTTACCAATGCGGTATTTGTCTCTAAAGCGGAGCCTCCCGAGGATGCTGAATACCATTTAATTGAAGATCCTGTTGCACTTAATTCAGCTACTGTAGATTCAGAACAAAGTGTTTGTGTGGCACTTCCATTTGGAGCAGATGGGTTGGTATTTATGGTAACAACCACAGGGGTGCGTGTCACACTTTCACATCCTCCAGCGGTTTGAGTGGCATAATAGGTTGAACTATTGGTTAGAGAAGTTGATGTGCTCAAGGCAATTCCACCAGTTGGAGCACTGTACCATTGAAGAGCTGTACCTGTTGCATTTAAACTTGCAACTGTTGATGATGCAGCTGAACAAAATGCTTGATCACTTGCTGTTGGAGCTGAAACGGTTCCACAAGGTTTAATGGAGAAATCGTCAACACCCATACCGTCGTCTGAACTAGTTGCATCAAAATCAGACCATCTTATCATGAAAGTTGCTCCATCAGCTATTGACAATCCAGTAATTACATTAGAAATTGAAGAGCTATGCTGGATACTCCCTGAACCCGTAGCTTGTCCAACATTTATGTAGTCCAAAATATCGGCATCTATCCATGTTCCTGTAGTTAACGAAGTAGCGTTGGTACTATATTGAAAATCCAATCTATCAATACGATTAGCGGTACCAACTCTCCAAGTTTCACCGATATATGAAATAAAAAGATTATTTATTGTTGAACCTGTATTATTCGTGAATTTTGCTCCAAAGGTTGGAGTTAATGACCCTGAACGTAATCCACCTAGTGATCTATCCGAAGATGAACCAAAACTATAAGTATCACCTGTAGCACTAGATCCATTGCCAGCAGTGTAAATTGTATTACCTCCTGATTCAGAAATATACCATCCACCGGGTAAAGTTGAAGAAGTACCAGATGTTGCAAGCGAATTAAAATCTTGTGTAACAGCCGTTCCTAATGCTGCAAGTGAAATTGAACTTGTCAACGTAACAGCCCCTGCACTCACTGAACTCCACGCACTACTTCCAGCACTATTCACTGCTTTTATTCGGTAGTAATAAGTTGTACCTTCTGCTAAACTTGAAAACGCATTTGTTAAAGTTCCTGATGCAATACTTGAAGCAGTTGATGTAATGGTTGAAAAATCGCTTGCAGTTGATAATTCCACTGTATAAGTGATAGCTACCGCACCTTGCGATACAGGTGCTGTCCAATTGGCGGTTAGACCTGAGGTTGTAATTGAACTTGCTGTTCCAACTGTTGGAGCGTTCGGTAAAGTCGCCGAATTTGCGGTTGTCGAATTGGCCGATGTGCCCGAGATATTCGCCGCACGAACCCGAGCATAATACAATGTATTAGGGGTAAGACCGTTTATCGCTTGGCTAGTCCCCGTTACCGTTAGGTTCTGATAACCGCTAACAAAGCTACCAAAGATTGCGGATGTTGAAAGATCCAATGTGTAACCAGTGGCACCCGTCACAGCAGTCCAGCTAACAGTGGCGGTCGTGGCAGTCACAGCAGTGAAAGAGGGCGCCGAAGGGGCAGATGACAACGTAATGACACTGCTACTTAATGGTGATGTAGTCAAATAATCAATGGTTGCACCACTGTTGTTGTATGCAAAAACAAATATATAATAAGTGGTTCCAGCGGAGAGTGAACTACTAGATATACCGCTAATGGTCGTGCCTACACTCAGTATGGTTCCACCCCCCAGGCTATTTCCTGCAGTGTAAGTTGTTCCATCCTCTGGATTAGCAGATAAATCGGCTGTTGTACCTCTAATTACCAAATAACCATCTGGGCTTCCCGCTGCTGTGGTGAACGCAGTATTGAACGAAGATGTTGTAACAGAGCTAAAAACTAATGAGGTAGCTTGTGCGCTTGGTTCTGCTTTCGGTGTCGTAAATGATATTACTCCGCCATAGCTCGTGCCAGAGCTATTCGTTGCGTAAGCTTGGAAATAATAAGTTGTATTCGGTGTTAACGAAGAAACACTTTCACTGTAAAAACCCATTCCACTTCCCGAAGATTGGTCGATAACACCAACCTCACCAAGTATTGGAGTCAAATCAGAGGAACTGTAAACGAATCCTCTAGCGGTTACTGTTGCTCCTCCATCAGAAATAATTTCCCCATTTAATGAAAAAGTCGTTGCTGTTCCAGATGCTGCTGTTGAGGTGGTTAGCACAGGTGGTGTAGCACCAGAAAGTGTTGTTGCGAATGCCGTAGGAGCTGCTGCAGTTAAGTAGTTATAAGTCGAAGCATTGCTGCCATTCCACGTGTAAGGAATGAGCAAATAATTATACTGTAATGACGATGAAAGCCCACTGTTGCTGTAACTAGTTGAATTACTAGCTAATGTTGAAGATATGATAGTTGTATTGGCACCAGCAGTTGGAGCTGAGCCATTTGAACTGCCTAATGACGGAATGTTTGGATTGGTTGCTCTGAGCAGAATATATCCGCTTGCCGATGCGCCACTTCCGGGAAAAGTAGCTCCGACCCAACTTAAGTCAATGTTGCTAGTAGACGTCGGAGTAGCACTAAATTCGCTAGCCTGCACTGTAGGGGAAGAAGACAAAGTTCGAAACGTTTTCTCATCACCATATGAGGTACCACTCACATTGGTGGCATACGCACGCACATAATACAATGTTTCCGGACTTAATAAAGTTAAAGAAGAAGTGAAATTGCCTGTACCGATTCCATCATTGGTTTTGGTTGATAAGGAGACGGTGGGTGCGGCAACCGTGTTCCAAACAACACCTTTAGAGCTAATACTTGAGCCAGTTATCGTTGTTCCTCCTGAAGTAGCCGTGCTAACGGTAATGTCTGTTACCTCGTTGGTGGTGGCTATCGTTGGAACAACCAAAGGAGCGCCACTAGTGGTAGGGCCACCTGTTATATAGCTATAGGTTGTTGCATTGGTACCATCAAAGGTATAAGGAACAATAATAAAATTATAGGTAGTTCCATTGGTCAAACCTGAAATGACAGTCGATGTGGCTGGCGACAGGGAACTGGCCATGGTTACATTCACCAATGTGCCTACACCTGCTGCGGGCGCAGCGCCATTGGCTGAGGTCATGGTAGGTGTTCCTGTTGAATACACGATAGCATATCCTGCTTGGGTGGCGCCAGTGCCTGGAAAGGTAGCTGCAGTCCAGTTGAGCGTTAACTGTCCAGATGCCGATGCAGTGGCTGTAAAGGAGCTTGCATTGGCGGTTGGTGGCGATGACAATGTGCGGAATGTACCCTCCGAACTGATGGATGTACCTATGTTATTAGTAGCATAGCCCACATAATAATATAAGGTTTGTGGGGTTAATGACGAACGGGTGTGGCTGTAGGTACCTGTAGCAATGCCGCCCTCAGCCAATTGGTTATCACCTGCTACAACGCCCGTTGATGTTTTGTATGAGGTACCGCGTGCCGTTATAGTAACGCCTCCGTTATTGGTCAAATTAGCGCCCAACACTGCGGAAGTACTTGTAATAGAAGTAGCTGTAGGAGTGCTTACCACAGGGGCAATTGGGTTGAGAGATAATGTACCTCTCAGTAAAAAATCATCTAGACGAAAGCTCCCTGAGGCGGAATTGAAAGTTAATATTATTGACACAGCTCCTGTTAAATTCTGAACTGAATTAGCAACATTAATTAGACCCGTTGTTGCACCCACACTGGGAGCGGTGCCTGTACCAACAGTTGTTCCATTTACTGACAAAGTCCAGGTCCAATTGTTTGTCGCACTTGTTTGTCTCCAAAAACTAAAACTGCTTATAGATAGCTTATAGCCTGAGGCAACGTTTAAAGTTAGATTGTAACTTTGAGCACCTGATGCACTCGACACACCCAAAGCATTTCCAGTAGCTCCCCCAAATGATTGGAAATTATTTGAACCAGGTGTTGACCACTGCTGGCTGCTGATATTGGTATTCAATGTGGTTGGAGTATCTGTATATGTGGTCCCACTTGCAGAAGCCGAAAACGGATGTAAATAAATAATCCCAGGAGTGCTGGCGGTATATAAATAGTTGGAACCTCCATTGTTATTGAGGTTAATGGTATACAAATCAGCATCCGTCTGGGAAATAGTCAAACCACTTCCAGAAGTAAATACGTAGTAACTTACTCCCGCAGCAGAAGTATTGAAACTACCAGGGATGGTAGCCGTATAGCTGTTACCCGTGGAATTGTTCATCTGCACAATGGTTGAATTCGTGTAATTATCTTTGGTGTATCGCAAATAAATGCCTTGTCCCGTCGGCAAGCTACCACTTGCAGTTGCTGTAATAACAACGTTTTCACCCGCAACCACACTGGCCGCAACAGGACTTTGAGCAACAGAAGAAACTGTAATTGGTTCGGCCGACATTTCAAAAAAGACCCAGTCACCAGTAGGTGCTGTACCTGCATTACGTGTCTTGAAAACATAACGATTGGTTGTAGCAGACACATTTCGAACTAAAGCACCAGTAGTGGTGCAGGTTTGATTGATGGTATATTTGGTACCAGGAATAACTGCTACATCAGCGCTGCTTCCATTGTTAACCTGCTTAATGGTACCCGACCAATCAATGGCTAAACGCCAAAATTGATTTCCAGTGCCATTCGGAGTTAAAGTTCCGGAGGTGTAACTGGATCCTGCTGAGGAAGTAAAATAGGTAAAGTTGGTATTGGTTCCACATGCCCCGCCCCAACCCGATGTAAACCCAGATCCTACTATCGCATTTTGGCACAAACCATTTAGACTTGAAAAGGCAATCAACAGCAATGCTATAAAGCGAAAAATGACAAAAGAAAAAGACTTTTTATCACAAAGAAATTTGGGAAATTTCATAATACTTTTGATTTAGTTGCTATAATATTTTCGAACGAAAATAAGTGAAAAAAAAGAAAACAACGTTAAAATTTTCTGAATAAATAACGCAATGATCGCTAATAGTTGAACACTCAAAGGTAATACTGCATGCGCTAGAAAGAAACAAAGTAAGAGGTTACGAAAAAATGTAATCTAGACTCCGTTTAGTAAAATAACTATAAATTAATGCACAGCTAACATAGTTTCCGCGACAAAATTAATTATTCACTCATATTTCCACTCCGAAAAGAAGCGATAACCTAGATTTGCAAAAAACTTACGCATGATTTTCGCTCAACTCGTCGAGGCAAAAAAAAATTTCGTGGCACGCGCCGTAAACAACGAACTTATTCTCGTACCACTAAAAAATCAAGTAGCAGACATGACCCAATTGTTCACTCTCAACGAATTGGGACATTTCATTTGGAACCATCTCGATGAACAAAGTTCAATAGAAAGCATAACACAGAAAATTACTGCGGAATACGACATAAATCAAGATGTTGCTCGTGCAGATCTTGTCGACTTCCTTAACGAACTGACCTCCTTTATGTTTAACGACAAAGCCTAATGCAAAATTTCGTCCTAACAGTTGCAGACTACTTCGTAAAAATTTCTTCTAACGAAAACACTCCCATCTTCTTTGAAGAGGGGTACGCAAATTTCCTTCAACTAGAGGAAGTAGAAAGCTACGATGCCACCATTACCTGTCAAACCGGACTTCCAGAAAAAGACACCTATACAGGTGAAATTATATTCGATGCCATTCACGACAAAAAACGTTTATGGCAAGTAGTTCAAACTAAAACGCAACGTGCATTCGTTATCTTTCATCCTGCACGATCCAATGAAGTTCAACAAGTAGCCTTCCTTAACAGCGCTTCTTCAGAGTGGATAATTTATTCGAAACAACTATCACAAAATAACGAAACATTTACCTGTCCGCTTGCTTATCCTATGGGCTCGCTCATTCTCTATTATCTTACACTCAACAGCAATGCATTCATGATTCATGCATCTGGAGTTTGGGACGGTGAAACAGGTAGAATATTTAGCGGATTCTCTGGTGTTGGAAAAAGCACTATGGCAAAAATATGGGAGGAAGAGGGTGCTCACATAATAAACGACGACCGACTAATTGTGCGAGAAGTTAACGGTGAATATTTCATGTACAATACACCCATGAACTATGCCGATCTTAATAAGCAGGCGCAAGTTTCGAAATTCTATTTCCCTTTCCACGCTAAAAAAAATTCAGCCGAAAAATTAACTGGGGCTAGAGCACTTACTCAGCTCATGGCGTTTTGTTTTCAACACAATTACGATAAGAAAAACACAGAACATCTAATTGCACAATTGGAAAGAGTAACTCAATTTGCCAATACCTATAAACTTGGCGTAGTTCCAACACCATCTATCACTGATTATATAAGAAGTATAGAACATAGAGAATGAATACAGAGGAAGCTAACATATTAAGGAGACAATTAGTTGAAAATTATCATTCCGTAATGATGACTGCTTCAGGATACAGTATGTTTCCATTCTTACGAAATGGAGATAGATTAACAGTATCACCTTTTCCATTGGAAAAAATTCAGATTGGAGATATTGCCGTTTTCGAACAAAACAATTTATGGATCCCTCATAGGGTTATTGCCATTGAAAATAAAGATAACGAAACAATTCTACTTCTTCGAGGAGACACATGCATTCAAATGGATTTACCAGTAACAAAAAAAAATTATATCGGAAAAATTCAATATTTCGAAAGAAAAGAAAAAGAATACTCAATTGATTCGTTTAAGAAAAGGAATAGAAGAATAGTAAAACTGGGGACCCTCCGCGTAAGAATTCTTTCCGTGATAAAAATATTCGCTATCAGATTAAAGAATTTTTAGCCAATAAAGACTTTCCCCATACCCAAAAGCTCATTGCTAACCACAAACTCACGGCAGGGAAAAACCAACCGTTAATGAGGTACATGAAGGACTTACCGACAAAGGGGAAAATAGTGAGCCCGAGACTGAACGCGTTGAACGAAAGATGCATCAGCACCGCTGTCCAAATACTTCCAGAATACATCACGAAATAACCCATTAATGCACCGAGTAACATCCGTGGTAAAAATCCCGCAACGTGAAAATGAATGGCGGCAAACAAGATGGCCGATATCCAAACGGCCCAATGTCTCGAGTTGGTCCAGCTCTTCATAACACCCTGAATCAATCCACGGAACATAAGTTCTTCGGTTAAGGGAGCAATGATGACGGTCGATAGCAAAACCACAAACGGATGAACCTTAGACAACGCTCCCAACTGCTGGTAAAACGCATTACTGTCGTCCTCCATGGCGTTCTCTAACATCCACGATGGCAATAGCGATTCAACCTTCGCTGAGAAATAATAAATGAACGGAATGCCAATGCCCATCACCACCAATCCCAACAAAGTGGCCCTGCCTCCCTTCCAACGAAACGAAGTCCATTCCACTTTCGTCAACCACTTCTGTGCAATAAGCAAAGGCCCAAACCCCACACCCAACTGAATAAGCGCGTTCAACGTCAAAACAAATAAAAAGACTTGCTGATCAATTTTCGAATTCGCCAACACCGCATCCACCGCCTCCTCACTTCCACAATAAACATACAATCCTCCAATGAAAAACAGCTGTCCAAGCATGTATATGAAACCGAAGAAGGTTACAGCGATGAGGGCTTGGTTTTTTGATGTTAAAAAGTTAAACATCCAACAAAGATAAGGTTGTTTTGAAGTTAAGAAAAGGGAAGAGAGGGGAAGAATGTGGCAGAGCCACGAATGCCTTCGGCGAATGTCTTCGACGATTGCTTTTTTAAAGGGGAAGATAAGGGAAGAGAAAAATCGAGCAAATATTCAATTTGGTGGTCAGTGACTCCCGAATTAAAAAACCAAAGCGTCATCCCGCAGGGTCATCCGCATCGCGGTCATCAATCGAAGATTGTCATCGGCATCGCCGTCATCCCGAAGGGTCATCAAACGAAGTTTGTCATCACCTATGGTGTCATCCGCTCTGCGGTCATCGCAACTCCGTTGCATCATCCTTCGAAGAAGGTCATCACCTCCGGTGTCATCGCAACTTGTTGCGTAAAGAAAAAGTCCCCGACCGTTGCCGAGGACTTTCCCCTAAACCTTAACCAAAACTCCTGAAGAACTTCAGGATACTAGAGTGCAGCCTCCTGCGACTCAGCCTCTTCATTTTTCTTGCCAAAAATTCTCTTCATGCGCGATTTTGTGTTTTCGCTCATTTGATACATGACAGGAACGACTATTAATGTGATGAATGTTGCGAAACTTAATCCGAAAACAATGGTCCATGCCAACGGTCCCCAGAACGCTACACTGTCGCCTCCGAAATAAATCTTCGGATCCAATTCGGTAAACATGGTTACGAAGTCAATGTTGAATCCGATAGCTAATGGAATCATACCGAGAATCGTTGCAGTTGCAGTAAGCAATACCGGCGTCATACGCACTCTACCCGCTTCAACAATGGCTTCTTGCAAATTGCTTCCGCGCTCGCGAAGTATGTCGGTGAATTCAAGGAAGGCAAAAGGCATGGCCAGGGAGCTCACAGCTTTTCGAACGGTGACAAGTATGTAGGTGGCTATAAGGACGACAAATTTCACGG
>JBJOON010000043.1:0-12262 GCA_046051235.1 Bacteroidota bacterium | reverse complement strand
AGGTGTATTCAACTACTTCAAAGAAGAGCAAATCAAAAAAGGAACGAAGTTCAATGCTAAAGTTCTTTCTGCAATTGATTACAGTGTTGTAAATACAGAATCATGGACTAAAGATGAAAAAGTGAATTCACTTATTCGTCGTTGCGTTCACAACTTCAACTTGAAGCACAACGAATTGTTGGGTTCATACAAGCGTATGAAATTCCAATTAACTGTAGGAGATGAACTACCAGCAGGTATCGTGAAGTTGGCTAAAGTTTATATTGCTCAAAAGCGTAAATTACGTGTGGGTGATAAGATGGCTGGTCGTCACGGTAACAAGGGTATTGTAGCACGTATCGTTCGCGACGAGGATATGCCATTCTTGGAAGATGGAACTACAGTAGATATCGTGTTGAACCCACTAGGGGTGCCTTCACGTATGAACTTAGGTCAGATTTACGAAACCATCTTAGGATGGGCTGGTCAAAAAACCGGACAGTCTTTCGCAACACCTATTTTCGATGGTGCATCTATGGATGATATTATTAATCAAACAGACGCTGCAGGTATTCCACGCTTTGGTGTAACTTACTTGTACGATGGTGGTACTGGTGTTCGTTTCGAACAACAAGCAACTGTTGGTGTGATTTACATGATCAAACTGAGCCACATGGTAGACGATAAGATGCACGCGCGTTCAATCGGACCTTACTCGTTGATTACTCAACAACCGTTGGGTGGTAAAGCACAATTCGGAGGTCAACGTTTCGGGGAGATGGAAGTTTGGGCATTGGAAGCATACGGTGCTGCCAATATCCTTCAAGAAATTCTTACCGTTAAATCTGACGATGTAATCGGAAGAGCGAAGACATACGAAGCGATTGTTAAAGGTGATGCCATGCCTCAGCCGGGTATTCCTGAATCGTTCAATGTATTGTTACATGAATTAAGAGGATTAGGATTAAGCATTAATCTGAACCAGAATTAATTCAATATACAACGAAAAGAAATTTTAACATAGACATTCAAACTGCACAAAATGCTTCAAGCAAAAAAAGTAGCAAAACCAACCAGTGATTTTAAATCAATCACTATTTCATTAGCTTCACCAGAAGAGATCTTAGAGAGATCTTCTGGCGAGGTAATGAAGCCAGAAACCATTAACTATCGTACCTATAAGCCAGAGCGCGAAGGTCTTTTCTGTGAAAAGATTTTCGGTCCTGTAAAAGACTACGAATGTCATTGCGGAAAATACAAGCGTATCCGTTATAAGGGTATTGTTTGTGACCGTTGTGGTGTTGAGGTTACTGAAAAGAAAGTACGTCGTGAGCGTATGGGACACATTTCCCTTACCGTTCCAGTCGCTCACATTTGGTACTTTCGTTCACTTCCTAATAAAATCGGATACCTTTTAGGTATGCCATCGAAGAAACTCGATCAAATCATTTATTACGAACGTTATGTTGTAATCAATGCCGGTCCTGTAACAGATGCAGAAGGTAGCGGATTGGAAGCTGGACAATTTTTAACTGAAGAAGAGTACTTGGATATCCAAGAGCAACTTCCACGTGAGAATCAGTACTTGGATGATAAAGATCCAAACAAATTCGTAGCGAAAATGGGTGCTGAAGCACTTCATGATTTGTTGGCTCGTTTAGATTTAGATGCGTTGTCATTTGAATTGCGCGACAAGGCAAACCGTGAGACTTCACAACAACGTAAAAACGAAGCGTTAAAGCGCTTGAGTGTTGTTGAAAGCTTCCGTGATGCTAACACCCGTGTAATCAACCGCCCCGAGTGGATGATCACACGTGTTGTTCCGGTTATTCCACCAGAACTTCGTCCACTTGTTCCATTGGATGGCGGTCGCTTTGCAACTTCCGATTTGAATGACCTTTACCGTCGTGTTATTATTCGTAACAACCGTCTTAAGCGTCTTTTAGAAATTAAAGCACCTGATGTAATCTTGCGTAACGAGAAGCGTATGCTTCAAGAAGCGGTAGATTCATTGTTCGATAACAGCCGTAAATCTTCTGCTGTTAAGACTGAAAGCAACCGTCCACTTAAATCACTTTCAGATTCATTGAAAGGTAAGCAAGGACGTTTCCGTCAGAACTTATTGGGTAAGCGTGTTGACTATTCTGCTCGTTCGGTAATTGTCGTTGGACCAGAATTGAAACTTCACGAATGTGGATTGCCAAAAGATATGGCAGCTGAACTTTTCAAACCATTTATCATTCGTAAGATGATTGAGCGTGGTATTGTGAAGACGGTTAAATCTGCAAAGAAAATCGTAGATAAAAAAGAAGCAATTGTTTGGGATATCCTTGAGAACGTATTGAAAGGACACCCAGTGTTGTTGAACCGTGCTCCTACCCTTCACAGATTGGGTATTCAATCATTCCAACCGAAATTGATTGAAGGAAAAGCAATTCAACTTCACCCACTTGTTTGTACGGCATTCAACGCTGACTTTGATGGTGACCAAATGGCTGTTCACGTTCCACTCGGAAGTGCTGCAATTTTGGAAGCCCAATTATTGATGTTAGCTTCTCACAATATCCTTAACCCTGCGAATGGTGCACCGATTACGGTTCCATCACAAGATATGGTCTTGGGTCTTTATTACATTACTAAAGGCCGTGAGGGTACTGACGAGAAACCTTGTCGTGGTGAAGGAAGAACTTACTATTCGAAAGAAGAAGTTATTATCGCATTCAACGAAGGACAATTAGACTTGCACGCTTTCATTAAAGTACGTTGGTACGATATGAACAACGAGCCAAGTATCATTGAAACTACTGCTGGACGTGTATTGTTTAATGCGATTGTACCTGAAGAGGTCGGATTCATTAACCAACTTCTTACGAAGAAAGCTTTACGTGATATCATCGGTAACATTTTGAAAATCGTTGGTATTGCTCGTGCAGCTAAGTTCTTAGATGACATGAAAGATCTTGGATACTATTGGGCGTTCAAGGGTGGATTGTCGTTTAAATTAACAGACGTTGTTGTTCCTAACGAGAAAGAAAAACTTGTTGGAGAAGCGACAAACAAAGTAGCTGAGGTATTCGAGAACTATAACATGGGTCTTATTACCAACAACGAACGTTACAACCAAATCATTGACATTTGGACGAACACGAACTCGCGTCTGACAAACATCTTAATGGATCGTTTGAAAACAGACCAACAAGGATTCAACAGCATCTACATGATGTATGATTCTGGAGCTCGTGGATCTAAAGAACAAATTCGTCAGTTAGCAGGTATGCGTGGTCTGATGGCTAAGCCACAGAAAAACGCTGCTGCGGGTGGACAAGACATGATCGAGAACCCGATCTTGGCAAACTTTAAAGAAGGTTTGTCGATCTTAGAGTACTTCATTTCTACCCACGGTGCTCGTAAAGGTTTGGCCGATACTGCATTGAAAACGGCGGATGCGGGTTACTTAACTCGTCGTCTGGTTGACGTTGCTCAAGACGTAATTATTAACGAAGTTGACTGTGGTACACTACGCGGATTGAATACAACTGCATTGAAGAAATCTGATGAAGTTGTAGAAAGTCTTCGCGATCGTATCCTAGGTAGAACTTCAGTTCACGATGTATATCACCCAGAAACAAACGAATTGCTTGTTGAAGCAGTTCAAGAAATTTCTGAAGAGATTGCAGATGCTATTGAAGCAGCTGGAATTGAAGAAGTGGAAATTCGTTCAGTATTAACCTGCGAAAGCAAACGTGGAGTTTGTGCGAAGTGTTACGGTCGTGACCTTGCCTCTGCTCGTTTGGTTCAAGAAGGATTGGCTGTTGGTGTAATTGCTGCACAGTCTATTGGTGAACCAGGTACACAGTTGACTCTTCGTACGTTCCACACGGGTGGTGCTGCGTCTGGTTCGGCTATTGATTCTGACTTGAAAGCGAAGTACGCTGGTATCGTTGAAATCGAAGATCTTCGTACAGTAGAAAGAAAAGAAAACAACGTTACAGTTACTGTAGTTGTAGCTCGTTCTGCTGAATTGAAAATCAACGACGAAAAAACAGGTATCACTATGGCTACAATGAATCTTCCTTACGGTTCGATTCTACATGTAAACAACGGTGATATTGTTAAGAAGAACGACGTGATTTGCGAGTTCGATCCGTTCAACAGTGTGATCATCACTGAAGAAGATGGAACAATCAACTTCGACGCAATTGAAGAAGGAATTACCTTCAAGACTGAAGTCGATGAGCAAACAGGTTTCTCTGAAAAGATTATTATTGAAACAAAAGACAAGAAGAAAAACCCAAGCATCGAAGTCGTTCGCGGCAAAGAAGTGGTGAAGGTATACTCTCTTCCGGTAGGTGCTCACTTGAACACCGAAAACGGAACGAAGATTACCAAAGGTAGTATTCTTGCTAAGATCCCTCGTATGGCTGGTCGTGGTGGTGACATCACCGGTGGTCTTCCACGTGTTACCGAATTGTTCGAAGCACGCAACCCATCTAACCCAGCAAACGTTGCGGAAATCGACGGTATCGTGGAATACGGAAAAATCAAGCGTGGTAACCGCGAGATTATCCTTCGCTCACGTACTGGAGAAGAGAAGAAATATTTGATCAACTTGGCTAAGCACATCTTAGTTCAAGACGGTGACTTTGTTCGTGCAGGTATGCAATTGTCTGATGGTGCTATCTCTCCTGGAGATATCCTAGACATTCAAGGACCAACTGCAGTTCAAGAATACTTGGTGAATGAAATTCAAGAGGTATACCGTCTGCAAGGTGTGAAAATCAATGACAAGCATTTCGAAGTTATTGTTCGTCAAATGATGCGCAAAGTAGAAATCCTTGATGCTGGTGATACTCGTTTCTTACAAGGAAGCACAGTAGACAAAGCGGAATTCATTGATGAAAACGACTTGTTATTCGACAAAGTAGTTGTTACTGAAGCAGGAGACTCAGAGAAGTTCTTACCTGGACAGGTTATTACAGCATTGCAATTCAGAACTGAAAACTCTGAGTTGAAGCGTAAAGACCGTTCGGTAATGGAATCTCGTGAAGCCATTACAGCTACAGCTCGTCCTATCCTTCAAGGTATCACAAGAGCGTCGTTGCAAACAGATTCATGGATCTCTGCAGCATCGTTCCAAGAGACTACAAAAGTATTGAACGAAGCAGCTGTTCAAGGAAAAACAGACTTCTTGAACGGATTGAAAGAAAACGTTATCGTAGGTCACCCAATCCCAGCGGGTTCTGGTGGACGTCGATTCCAAAAAATGTTAGTTGGCAACAGCGAAGATTTGGTGAATATCATTGCGAAGCGCAATGCCTCTGTAGAAGAAGCATAATACCTTCCCTACTTCAAAACTAAAAAGAGCCGCGTATGCGGCTCTTTTTTATGTATTAAACATTTCTGAAGCTATGTCTACTAATCTCTTTAATCGTTCGCAATTGTATCTTCATGCAGTTAATTCCACTCATAGTAAATGACAAATTGTTATTGCACCTTTCCAATCAATAGTACTTGATGTAAGGTCTTCCGTCTGTAACAAAAAAAGGGTCGACCGTTGGTCGACCCTTCCACATAAAATAAATCTTTCGAATTACTTTACAAATGTTGTTTGACGAACAGCACCTGCGTTCGATACACTGCGAACAATATACATTCCTGCAGAAAGCGACTGCGTGTTCAACTGAACTTGTTGAGCGCCTGCAGAAACGTTGTAACGCTCTGTAGAAACAATTTGTCCTTGTGCATTGAAGATATCCAATCTTCCTTGCTCGGTTGAAGTGGCGTTCCACTGAATGGTTGCTGATTCAGAAACTGGATTTGGGAAAATAGTGAAGTCATTTACTGAAGAAATCTCAGCAACTGAATTCGGGCTTGGCATGGTTCCAACAACATTCAAGGTGAAACCTTGCATGTTAATTCCTCCAGGAGTGGTTGATCCGTCTGCGTTCACTGTGAAGGTCACACAATCCGTTGCAGTACATCCGCTAGCGTCAGCATAAGTTGCGCAAACAGTATAAGTTCCAATGTTTGTGTAAACCCATGTTGGGAACATTGATGTAGCAGCGCCACCGTCACCGAAATCCCATACGATTGCTCCGCCTGCAGGAAGACCAGCCAAATAGATGTAAACTACAAATGGGCTATTGTCTAATGAGTCTGGAACTAACAAAATGTCCAATGAACATCCGCCTGTGTTACAACCTTCGTCTACAGTACCGTCGCAGTTATTGTCGGCACCATCGCACACCTCAGTTGCATTCGGATTAATTGCAGCATCGTTGTCATTACAATCCGCGAAACTATTGAATCCGTCTCCATCATTATCAGTCACTCCGCCACCATTGCCCATGTCAATGTTGAAAGTGGTTACTGCACCAAGGACCATTGGACCCGTTGCGCAATTAGTCACTCCATTACAATCTGTTGCACAAACTGTAATAATATAATTTGAGCCTAATGCGTTAATTGAAACGGTCCCCATAAATGAAGATCCAGCTGGATCAGCAGCAAACAACTGAAACGTACCTGCATTGCCAGTAGTAGAGTCTACATAAGTTCCTGAAACGTTAACTGCACAATCTGCATTGGATACAATTACTGAAACAGGCATTCCTTGAGAAAACAATTTTCCCGTGAAAGCGAATAACGATAAAACAAGAATTAGTCGAAGTGATTTCATAGTTAATAATTTGAAACGAAAATAAGACATAATCAAATGTAATTTCGCACTGAAATATTCATCAATCTATGATTTCCAAAAATCTATTTTATTCCGTTGTTTTTCTTGTTGCTTTATCGGGTGCACTCTCCTCATGTAAGATAACTGCTCCCCTTCCAGAAATGACCGAAATTGAAATACCTGTGGGTCCTCCTCAAGGCGTTTCGCACATAAACATTCCAGTTAATATTTCCATTGACCCTATCTTGAAATTCGCGAATGAATCCTCCTCCCCCATTATCAGAAATCCAGAATGGCCAAACTTTACTTCATTCGGGTCTTGCGATGGTCCGCAAGCCAAGTACGATGTCTTTCGTGAAAATTTAAACGGGTATGTAGTTGGAAATAAATTCGTAGTTGGAACCAAAGCTTGGTATGGCATTGAAGGAAACTATTGCACCAATTGCGTTTGGGGTACCTGCGTGCATCCGCGTATTCCATTTTCATGTGGAAGTGGGAACGAAACAAAACGTCGCGTTGAAATTGAATTTGCATCGGTCCTTTCCATGAATGAAAATTACCAACTCATTACTTCAACCTCGCTTACCAAATTGAATCCAATGGATCCTTGCGAATTGACGTTTTTGAAAATTGACATGACTGGTGAAATTATGAAGGCCATGAAGCCCGCTCTGCTCGATGTTTGCAAATACATAGACCAGCAGTGCTTGCAGGTAGATTTCAAGAGTTATGCAAATGAAGCCTGGAAGCAGCTGAACAGCCAAATGGAAATTCCTGGATATGGTTATTTGACATTCAACGCTTCGAATTTCAAGTTGGGTCCCATGTATGGATATGGAAATATTCTTCAAGTAAACTTGGGTATTGACGCCACTCCTGTTTTGAGTTTAGACAAAAATGAAAACGCCATTATTCCTCCACTACCGCCACTTAATGTTCAAAACGAAATGGCTTCAGGATTTCTAATTCAAATGCCCATTAAATCGAGCTACGAAAGTCTTTCCTCCAAAGTGAATGAAATGACCGCTGGTAGCACCTTTGCGAGTGACGACAAAAAGAAAAGTATAACAGTGAAAAATCTCGCACTTTCAGGATTGGGCAATCAAAAAATTCAAGTGGAAGTGTTGTGCGATATGAAAGTCGGATTCAAGAAATACAAGAACTGTAAATTCTTTTTAGCACTTACCCCAACCATAGATCCTTCAACCAATAAAATGAGCGTGAGTTCAATTGATGTGGACAGCAAATCGCGACATGTGCTCATGAATGCAGGTGTGGATGTCTTTCAAACAAAGCTTACCGAAACCATTCAAAGCGCTTGCAACATTGACCTTACGCCTACCCTTCAATCTGCTAAAACGGAAATTGAAAAACAACTAAATGGTGAGTTAATGCCCGGTGTTAATTTGAAAGGTCTTTTAAATAATCTTCAGATTACGGGATTTTATCCCACACAAAAAGAGCTACAAATTACTGTAGCCCTTAATGGAAATTTACAAATTGATGTGGTGAATTATTCCACGAATTAATTGTAGCCTCTTCTGTTTTTTGAGACTTCGGAATCTATTGTTTTCATCATACGCCATAGAATGTGATCAGGACTGTCTGTGAAATTCATTTCAAAATGAAACGTCATGCCGTCCGATGAAAACTTCATGTTATCCAACATTTCTAAGAAGCTTTTCACCTCTTGAACATATTCTGCGTTCTCTCTTTCGATATCTGGATAGTTCTTGTGATTTAAATCCATATATCCAGCACCTGCCTTCTCTGTTAACATTTCTTCTAGCTCATCGTCCCAAGAATAGTTTTGTGACGCGAAAGCCGATTCATCGTTCGAAATAGAAAGATAATTACCCTCATACTTGTAATACAGCTTTATATCTTCTCCCTCCATCACTTCAAGTCCATTGTATTGGTAGCGCTTTATTTTCGGCTCTTCGATTTCTTCCTCTAAGTTGTCATACGGAGTTATGTACGAGTCAAAGCTCGACTCCATTAAATCTTCCATATCCATCATTTCTTCAACCATAAGTGGCTCATTCATCTTCGCAACGAATTTTGCAATGATATTGTCTAGAATACCACGATCCTTTACTCCGAGATTGATTTTATAAATTGGAGATAATTCAAATGTTGTATCCATCTTCATCGGAACCGGTGTGTCATAAAATCCGTTCGGCTCCCAAGCGTCGTAATCTGCAACTTCGCGAATTTTCTGAACATTCTTCACATCAATCAATGAAATGGTCATTTCACCATTCAAACTATTCTTGAACTCATCCAAAGAAAATCCATCCTTCATCATCTCTTCATTGAGTTGAGGATAAAGTCCTAGAATTTTATCAAGATCCATATTTGCTGCGTAGAATCCTTTAGGCGTTGTTGGAGAAATTAATTTCATCAAATCAGTTGAAATACTCTCTTCTTTCATCATTGATATTTCTTCAGGAGTTGCGCCTTCCACAGGATAGTAAGTTGCATCTACAAGCATTTGTTGATCATCAAACAATACTGTCACACCAATACTTTCTGCCTTTTCCATTGACTTGAACTGATCTTGCACCTGACCTCCCATTTCACTGGCTAACTCTTGAAAACGCTTCATGTTCATGTACATGCCTAAATCAGCGTCGAGAGACTCATACTCCATATATGTATCCATCTCAAGCATACTCATGTCTTCATCTTGAGCGAAGGCTTGCTTTGCCCTTTCCATAACATCTTCATCGTCTCTGAAATACATGAGCGCAACGTTCTTGTCCCAAACTAAAGCAACGTCGTTATTATCAACTTCTGCAGTATAGATTCCATCTGTTTTTTGAACCTCGATATCATCATCGATACCCTTTACAGTTTCTTCAAAATCCTTTGCGTCTTTAATCCCGAAAACGATTCCCCCATAAAACTCATCGCCTTTGCTCACGTAACCGTATGCATTCTGCAAGAAATTAACCCCCGATTTTTTAGGATTATCCAAGATTTTATCAAATACACTTTCTTCTTTGCGCATCTCATCGAACATGGATAATTCCTTCCATTTTTTAAATTCGGCTTTATCCGCCAGACTCTTTAAATCAGCTTTGAAAACCATAGCTGCATCTTTCGGGATTTTTGCTATGAGTCGGTTATTGTTCGACATGCCCAGGTACCAAAAGAGTGCCGCTAAGCCCAGAACAAGAGAGGTTCCACCAATGATGAGACCTTTTTTTAGAGATGTATTCATCTAACTAATTTGTGTGTAAATAATTATTTCGAAAGTAAATCAGAAACGACATTGAACGTCAATGGCTTACTTATAAATTCCGTTACGATTGACGAAGAGTCAATACCGCTTCTTCCGTTCAAATATACAACCCAAGACCTGTTCCCACGAGATGAACAAAAATGATTTTACTAATTCACTGAAAACAAACAATACTGATAATTGTCACTTTTTTTTCAATTTGATTGAACATAACCTCCTCTATTCTGTTTAACATTCATATCAAAACATTAAACAAATGAAAAAAATTCTATTTGCCCTATCAATGATTCTAGGGTTCACAACAACAAAAGCTCAGACTGCTTTTGAAGTTATTCAAAACTCACCTGATCACACTATCCTTGAAGCTGCTGTTTTAGCTGCTGGCCTTGATGGTGCTTTGGGAACGTTAGACCCAATCACTGTATTCGCTCCAACCGACGCTGCATTTGCTGCATTACCTGCTGGTACTGTAGATGCTCTTTTAGCTGACATTCCTGCATTAACAGATATTTTGCTTTATCACGTGCTTGACGGTGCAGCTGTTGCATCAGGACAATTGTTCGACGGACAAACTGCCACTATGGCGAATGGTTCTGATATTATTGTAACCATCAATAACGGTGTTTTCATTAATGGAACAAACCAAGTGATTCTAGCTGATATCGCGGCTAGCAATGGAATATTGCACGTAACAGACGGCGTTTTATTGCCACCTCCTACACAGCTTCAAAACTCTATTTGGGATGTAATCGTAAGTTCACCCGATCACACTACCCTTGAGGCAGTTGTAGGTTTAGCTGGATTAGATGGCGCACTTGACAACCCCGGTACTTACACTGTTTTCGCACCAACCGATGCTGCATTCGCTTTAGTTCCGCAACCAATCATTGACGCATTAATTGCAGATCCATCTGGGCTGTTGACTTTCATTCTTTCTTACCACGTGGTTCCATCTGAAGCATTGTCTACTGATTTATTCGACGGTCAGACTATCACTACATTATCTGGAGTCGACGTTAACGTTTCAATCATCAACGGAAGCGTTTTCATTAATCACGCACAAGTTACTGTTGCAGATATCGTAACAGACAACGGTGTTGTTCACATAATTGACGCGGTTATTGCTCCTGGCATTATTGCGAATAACGTAATGGAAATCATCGCTGGTTCACCAGCACACACAATTCTAGAAACCGCAATTGGTGCTGCTGGTTTACAAACCACTTTAGAAGATGAATACTTCTTCACTGTATTTGCTCCAGTTGACGATGCTTTCTCAGCACTTCCAGCAGGAACTGTTCCTTCGTTGCTAGCTAACCCAACAGCATTAACTGATGTTTTATTATATCACGCTGTAGGTCAAACCATTGGTTCTGCTGATTTAGTAGATGGACAAGTTGTAACCATGTTGCAAGGAGATGATGCAACCATTACTTTACCAATGGGTGGCGCAATGATCAACAACGCAAACATCCTAGTGGCTGACTTAAACGCTTGGAATGGAGTTGTTCACGTTATAGACGCTGTTCTTCTTCCACCAGCATCTGTAGAAAGCTTACAAGCGTTGAATGTAAGCGCGTTCCCAAATCCATGTACGAACAACATCACTGTACAATCTTCAGACAACAACAACGAGTTATTCCAAGTTGTAAATGCCGCAGGACAAATCGTTGCTCAAGGAAAATTAAACGGAAAGCAAACTGTCGTTAACACTTCAGAATTCGCAAGTGGTGTATACACAATCTTCGTTCAAAACGGAGCTCGTGCTAACTTCATCAAAGAATAATTAGGTTTAGATAAGGTAGGAAAATTGGGAGTCTTCGGACTCCCTTTTTTTATTCATACTTTTAAGCAATGAATGCAAAAACATACATAGACAATCTTCTAATGCTCCCTCATCCGGAAGGCGGATTCTACAAGGAGTGTTTTAGAAGTAAACAATCGATTCAGTTTCCCAGTTTTGAAGGTGAGCGCTCTGTTTCAACAAGTATTTATTTTCTCTTAGAGAAAGGTCAAACCTCTGCCTTGCATCGCATTAAAAGCGATGAAATATGGTACTTCCACGATGGACAGACTCTGGAGATTATTGAATTGGATGAACAAGGCAATGAAAAAATAACCTTGCTTGGAAAAAACCTTATGAACGGAGAAGTTCTGCAGCATGTGGTTCCTGCAGGAATTTGGTTTGGTGCGCGATTAGCTCCAAATTCTGAATTTTGTTTGGTGGGTTGTCAGGTTAGCCCTGGATTTGATTTTAGAGATTTTGAGTTGAAGTAAAAATTTCACCTTAAATTCGGTTCGTTAACACTTAAACTAACACATCATGGGAAAAGGAAAAGACGTTAAAAAGGAAGTAA
>JBJOON010000042.1:0-13996 GCA_046051235.1 Bacteroidota bacterium | reverse complement strand
CGGAGAAATTGAATTAGAATTACTCACATCAAAATCCAAATGACTCTGTGAGAATATCTCACTTGAACAGAGTATTATTACAAATAAAAACATTGACGTAATTACTGCTCTCATTATAATTTCAATTCAAATTTTATTGTAATCTCCTTACCCCTAGAATTGAATTTTCTGGTTTGATTTGGCTCCTCTCTCAAATCAAAAATAATGTTTCTCTCTGCATCGTCAGCCTTAGACATTAAATGTGGATCAGATAATATGTTAATGGTGCTCATCCATCTTTTATCTGGAAAAGGGATAGAACCGTTACTACCGAATTTAGATAGTGGAATAAATCCATACAATTCCGCAAATCTTGTTACGAATGGACTGCAAAAAGTTACAACGGTAGCGATCTCCAAGAAACCACAAATTGCAATGCTTGTTCGAATTAATTGCTCACTTCCTAATCCTAAACCAGCTACGCTTCGCGAGTTCCACAAACCAGAAATTTCAACTAAACCATTGTCTTCATATTCATTCAAATAATCCACCAACTCCGGGTAATCATCATTCAACAATTTCAATAACGGAAGATTCCCATTATTATCATAAATAACCAATTTCGCACCACCTAAAATTTCATCTAATCCAGCCCTTCTTACAACTAGCAAATAAACATTTGTCGAACTAAACCATGATGTATCCAATGGTCCTAAATCGACATCATTAACGGACAATAATTGGCGGTGACCTAACACAAAATTTTCACACGTTGTATAATCATCGGATGCACGGTGAACTGAAAGGATAAAATCCATTTCACCAAAATCCTCTTGATATGTCAGAGGATTATCGACCAACCTCTTCTGTGTTAAAAAAGTACCTGCCTCCGACAACCTTCTGATCTAATAGAATCATCCTTGCTATCCCAGCCAAATTAGCTCCACCTGAGAAAACCTCGGTAGCCAACTGGGGCCAAGACTTTAATGACTTACCTAATTCCGAAAATGATTGAAGCATTCGTTCGGAAACAATTTGCGGATTGACAATAGCCATCAAAACTTTACTTTTATCATTCAAATCAACGTCATTTAATAATCCATGAAAAATCGGTAAATCTTCGATAAGATCGTACCTTTCGATGTCAGTGATACCCCTTTCACTAGTATGCATTAACAAAGGTTTCCGAAATTTTTTTGATAATTCTCTCAAGACAATCTTGATGTCAAAAGAATCACATTCGTCCACAACTAAATCAACAGATTGAATGATATCTGAGTGTTCTTTCGAATTTATAAATCCATCTAGATGAATCTCAACATTTATATACGGATCTTTTTCCAATATGCTATTAGCAGAAATTATACACTTATTCAAACCCAGGTCAAATATTCCGGCATTTAACCTATTAAGGTTGCTCAACTCGCAATTATCAAAATCAAATAGTATTATCCTACCACAAATCCTTTCAGCAATTAAAGCGTTTGCCACAGCATTACCCGCAGAAAGACCAATTACGGCTATTGACTTCTTTGATAGATCTAGTTGCTCATCTCTTTTAATTTTCAATCTATTTCTACACGTCCTCAATTCTACAAAATCTGTCTTTGGTAATATCTGTATACACTTATTTCTGATTGGAAAATACATCCAACTTCCATATTCAACAGGCACTTGATTGTATTCACTTGAAAGTAAATGAATAGATTCCGGTGATAAATATTCTTTATCGACATTTGCCTCAAGTTCTTTAATATGATCTTTAGAAAGTTGGACAAACTCAAAATCATGTTTGATGTTTTTGATGTTTTGCAATACATACTCATGGCTTAAAAACTTAGGCATTAGATTCATTGCCACTGCATTTTTTTCTACATGATTCTCCATATTGCAAATTACATTGGTGCAGGTATCAATTGATTCCGAATATTTTGGCTTTTCAACATTAACAAGTGAAAGAAAGGCATTTATTCAGATTTTTTTTATATTTATTACCATGAACACCTCTAATGATGCAAAAGAAGTTTCAATTAAGTTTCCAACTTGGAAAGAAATTGCAAGCGAATATTCAAAAAACGAACTTGGGTCTGAAACTACCGATTCAATAATTGATATTATAAATTCAAAATTTGAACTTATACAAAGTCTTATCGATTCTAACCATCCGGCAATAGCACTAAAGATCTTGGCAGATGCTGAGGGTACATACATAAAAGGAAAATCTTACGAAACAATCTTAGATTATCTCGAAAACACAAAGCTTGGAGTAAACGAATTTCAGACTGTATACAGCACCAAAGAACAAAAGTATATTCATGTAGGAAACACATTATCTTCAGTAATTGGCATCGATCCTAATGAGTTTACAATTGAATCATTTCTCGGATTTGCGGTAGATAATTTCATTCATCCAGAGGATTTACCTCATGTTATACGTTATGCGGGAGTTGCGTATACCGTTTTATGCTTACCATGTTTTACATTCAAGGTGAACCAAGATCATTACAAAGTAAAATTTAGATCCTTGTTTCCAAAAAGTAAAATTGCATCTATTCAACAACAAATTTTAAGTCTTGAAAAAAAATCATTTTTAACGATAGATGCGTCCCAAAGTGATTTGTCTTTTCCAAATTTACATTTTGACTTTTGGACCGTAACAACTGATGATGTTTCAGATATTGTAAGTCCTAGGTTTGTCTCTGATTTTACTCAAACAGAGCAAATGAACTGCGTCGCTTTCATTTTGAACGCAACACTTTTGAACTTTCCAATCAAATATCTAATGTTTTTGCA
Organism: Bacteroidota bacterium; assembly: GCA_046051235.1. GTDB lineage: Bacteria > Bacteroidota > Bacteroidia > Flavobacteriales_D > Sanyastnellaceae > CAIZGX01. The sequence goes on along the minus strand of JBJOON010000042.1, from coordinate 11,224 downwards.
TGAGCGTCAATATACTGATCGTAACAAAGACGTTGCTGTAAATGTGAACAACCAAATTAGAGAAAGCACAGGTTTATATTCAAACATTACAGAACAGCAAATTGGTGATTACTTCTCAAAAACAATAAGAAAAAAAACTGGTGAGACATACAATAAATGGAGTCAATCCAAAGGAAATGAAATTCCCTTTTCTGAGCCACAAGCCATCCACCAAGCACAAAAGCTAGGTTTACTGCCAATACCAGATAAAATTAAAGCGTTGATCTACTCAAGGGTGGGGGAATAATCTTTTCGAAAATTTCGAAAAACAATTTTTATGGGATTTTGAAATATGAGTTTTGGGTAACCTAAAACCAAATCTCCTATGAAAAATGTTTTCAGAAACACAAACTACCCTAAGCTTAAACAACTTAGAATGCTGTATTCTTTCAAACAAGAATACATCGCCGATCAGCTCGGAATCTCACAGTCGGAATACAGCCGACTCGAAAACGGACAACGTCACGTTAAAATCGAAGACTTTAAAAAACTCGCGTCGCTATATCGCGTTACTCCTTCACTTCTCATGGTCTCAGAAGCATACGCCCATGTCGACGTTGAAAAAATAAAAGCCGAGGTCATTGAAGAAACAAATGCCATTACCAAACGTATGATGGAAGAGAATGTCATTCTTCAATCACGACTCGATGAATCCATTCAAACCACACAAACACTCTTAAGAGCCATTGCAGAACTGCAAAATAAAAAGCCTCGAATCACCCATGATTCCTACACTTCCGAAAAAAAATCGAGAAAAACGAAACCTAAAAAGAATGAGCCGCGTTAAACAAAGACGAAATATTTCAATTATGAATCATTCAAACTCTCCCAACAATACACCCAACACAATGATTAATGTGCTTTGCTTAGACGACGACGCAATGGAGCTTCAGACCTTCAAATCACTTTTCGGTAACGATTATAAGGTGTTTACCGCAGCCGATCCTTTCGATGCATATAACATTATGAAGTCCGAAAACATTCATGTGGTAATATCAGATCTTGAAATGCCAACCATGTCCGGAACACAATTCCTACAGCGCATGGCACAAGAGTTCCCGAAAGCTCAACGTATACTTACTTCCGGAAATATTACCGCTGAAGCAATGCTAAGCGCCATCAATCAAGCACGTGTATTCCGTGTGTCTACAAAACCTTTAAAAAAGGAAGACATGAACGACACGCTGCAAGCGGCTTTCAAGAACTATCAAGAAATGGCAGAAAAAGAAAATTCAATTAAGCGACTTGAAAAACAAAACGCGCAATTCGAGTTTTTACTACGTCAACAAATGCTTTCGTAACCTGTACATTTTTTTCACGAAAAGAGGAAGGGCCACCTGGCCCTTTTTCATTTTTCAAATCCGGCTTCAGATAAGCCAAACAACGCGAAATCATATTTCACCGGATCAGCAGAATCATACATGCGAAGGTTGTGATCCAATTCCACAACAGCCTTCCAATCCGATTGCGTGCGTGACAAAAGTCCGAACATTCGAGCGGTCCTTCCAGAATGGACATCCAACGGAATAGACAATTGCGACGGTGAGATTCCTTTCCACATTCCGAAATCGACACCCCGGTTATCGTTGCGAACCATCCAGCGCAAGAACATGTTTAAGCGCTTCGCGGTACTGTTTCGCTCTGGACTAGCAACGTGCTTCAAGGCACGGTGCGCTTCATTCCCAATAAATTTATTCCTGAAAAACTCTAGGCCTTCCTTCGAATTACCCGATGAAAATCCTTGCGTAAAAACACCTTCCATTCCACTTTCTTCAACATACATTCTTCTCAACGCCTGAATAAAAAAAGCTACATCTTCCTTCATGAACGTTCGATGAATAGAGGGCTTCCAACTTTTGAAATCTTCAGGCTGAGCATTCAAGACAAAATCATAAGGTGAATGATCCATGTATTCCATGAGCCTGTTCGCGCTGACTAAAATAGATTTTCGATTGCCCCAACTGATGGTGGCTGTTAGAAAAGCAGCGATCTCAATGTCTTCTTTCTTCGTGAAGGAATGCGGAATACTAATCGGATCTTCCTCGATGAAAGAACTGCGGTTGTATTTGTCTACAGACCGTTCCAGCGCTTCGCGCAATTCCTCATTTACCTCCGGTGAATGCATATTGCAAGAGATTCGCTCCCATTTGAAAAGCCTTGGTGCGTGCAACTTCCGAGTCCTTGTGCACATTCGAATCTTCCCATCCATCGCCCAAATCACACTCGAAATCATAGAACACCACCAAGCGATTTTCTACAAAGATTCCCAATCCCTGCGGAGCCTTATTGTCGTGCTCATGAATTTTCGGTAAGCCTGAACTGAATTCATACTTCTGATGATAAACCGGGTGTCCAAAAGGAATCTCAACGAAATCGGCGTCTGGAAAAACCTTCTTCATCTCCTTGCGAATGAACTTGTCTAATCCGTAATTATCTGAAATGTGTAAGAAGCCTCCACTCATTAAATAAACCCTCAGATTCTCAGCATCTGCTGCCGAAAAAACAACATTGCCGTGACCGGTCATGTGCACGAACGGATAGTTGAACAACTCTGTACTACCCACTTCCACGTATGGTGTTTCTTTCGCGATATTCATTTTCAATTCACGGTTTACAAACGACACCAAATTAGGCAGACTCGTGGGGTTCGCATAATAGTCTCCACCCCCCTTGTATTTCAAAACAGCAATCTGATACGATTGGCTGAATGCCCCGATTGCCAAGACATTCAAGCAAAAAATCAAAACACATTTCTTCAAAAATTCCATATTCTAAATTGAATTAATCCAGTTTCGCATCATCTGCATTCCTTCTTTCGTCAATACCGATTCGGGGTGAAACTGAACAGCCATTAAAGGTAATGCTTTGTGCTGAATACCCATAACCCAACCGTTCGTATTCCGCGCTGTTACTTCGAACGAAGGAGGAAGGAATTCATTGTCTACAATCCAACTGTGGTAATGTCCAACTTCAAATTCTTGAGGTAATCCTTCAAAAAAAACAGAAGGTTGAATTTGATTTACTGACGTTGAAGTTCCATGCAAGACTTGATCTAAATTCTTCAGCATTCCACCATCGTGAAGGGCCATTGCTTGGCATCCTAAACAAATTCCTAACATTGGAATTCGACCCCAGAACTCTGCAATAAACTTCATCAAATCGCCTGAATCTTCAGGTAATCCAGGTCCCGGCGAAAGTACAACCGCATCGTAATTCAAAACTTCGTCCCATGGAATCTCGTTGTTGCGAACCACGCGAACATCAGCGCTCAAAGCTTCACAATAGTGCACTAAATTGAACGTGAACGAATCGAAGTTGTCTATGAATAATATGTTCTTGTTTGGTTGTTCCACCTTTTATGTCGAAGTTTGAAAAAACAACGCAACATTACGAATGAAAACCGCAATTGAATCAAAAAAAGTACCTGCACCTATTGGTCCATACAGCCAAGCCATTGTAGCCAACGGCATGGTATACACTAGCGGACAAATTGCCATTGATCCGAATACCGGTGAGTACATACCTGCAGACATTGATGCGGAAGCAGAACTCGTAATGAAAAACCTCGAAGCGTTACTTGATGCGTCGGGTGCAGATTTCAGCAGCGTAGTGAAGACGAGCATATTCTTGCAAAGCATGTCAGACTTCGCACAAGTGAATGCCGTCTACGCAAAGTATATGGTGGCGCCATTTCCAGCCAGAGAAACAGTAGAAGTTGCGCAACTTCCGAAAAGCGCCAAGGTTGAAATTAGCATGATCGCAATTGTAAAATAATGATACTTAAAAAAATTCTTCACTACCTGAACCCCTTGAATCTATTCAAAAAAGAACAAGGCGACATTAACCTGCGCATGATGCACGGGATTAATAAAATTTCAATTTTGATGTTTGTTGTGGCGTTAACCGTATTGGTTATTCGCTGGATGAAGTAATTACTTCCAGCGCATGGTTTCGATCATGTGCACCACATCTTCACGCATGAAATTCAAGCACGGTGCCAGTGAATCGGCATTCGGCTTGTTGCGGAAATATAAGACTCCGCGCATAAAATGATTCACACTATCAGTCACGAAAAACTGGAGTTGCGATGCCGCATCTCCTTCTAAATCGTAAATAATTCCATACATCTTCGTTGAATCTATTCGCACCTGCGTTCTGCGAATGGCTGTGGCCTTCACTTCATGCATAAGCGTGAAATCGTAGGCTTTTGCAATGTGCTTTTCCAAATCATTGTTCACCGGAAAATACGAGCAGTAAACGGTTGCGCGAAGGCGCGGAACTAGAAGGTTGAACCAACACCCCGTGTTTCCTTCTTCCCCCGGAACATTCTCGATCTTCGCGTAGTTGGGTACTTCAAACGTAACAGGACACTGACTTTCGTATGCAGTATATTTTTTTTCTGGAAAATCAATTCGGAAATAAGACTTCTTTCTTGGAACTGCGGTCTCTTCAGCAAAGAAAATATAATACGTTCCAAATGAAGCCAACACTACTGCTGCAGAAAGAAGAATCCAACGTCTGTATTTCTTAAACATAGCGTTTAACTTTAACTCTGCTAATCTTTCGGTTGTCGGCAGATTCAATGGTGAATTCAAATCTTCCAAACTGCCATGTTTCGCCGCGTTTCGGAATGCGTCCCATCTGCTCAACAATGAATCCGCCTAACGTGGTGCTATCTCCACGAGAGGCCTCAAAATCGTCCCCATCCATGTCGTACACACGATACATATCAATCAACGGAATCTTCGCCACAAAAAGAATATTTTTCTCGTCGAGTTTCGACCATAAAATTTCACTTTGATCATCGAACTCGTCTTTCACTTCACCTACAATTTCCTGAAGAATATCTTGAAGTGTCACAATGCCTGAAGTCCCTCCGTATTCATCAACCACAATAGCCATGTGCATTTTATCGCGCTGGAATTCGGTCAATAAATCATCTACCTGCTTACTCTCCGGAACGAAAAAGGGCTTGCGCTGTAGGCTTTCCCAATTGAATTCTTCCAAATCTAAATAAGGAAGAAGATCCTTTGCGTATAAGACTCCAGTTACCGAATCGAGCTTCTCCTTTGCAACAATAAAACGTGAATACCCGGAAGATTCAACGCGTTGAATAACACTCTTGAACGACTCTCCTGTGAACAGACAAACAATGTCAACACGCGGTGTCATGATTTGCACCACCTCGTTATCTCCAAAGGTGACTATACCTTCAAGAATTCGATGTTCCTCTTCGGAACGATTATCATCTGAAGTGAGCTCGAGCGCGTGTCCAAGTTCATCAACGGAAATATTCCCTCCTTGATGATTTTGATCGCCTTCGAACCACTTTCCGGCGGTAGTGAGTATCCAGATAATTGGGGAGAATACTTTGTCGAGAATGATGAACAAAAATGCGAAACGCTTCGCCAACTTAATGTTGTTTGCTGTGGCGTATACCTTCGGAATTACTTCGCCGAATAAGACAATGATGGTAGTAACGCCAACAACGTTTATCAAGTCAATGATCCAATGTTCCAATGTTGAATTTGAAAACCACATGTCGAACAAAATCGTAGAAACCAAGACTACTGCGATGTTCACCATGTTGTTGCCAATGAGAACAGAAGCTAAAAGTCGTTTTGTAGCAATCTCTGGCGTTGGCTGTTCGAGCAAACGAATCACATTTTTCGATTGTGAATCGGTTGCGTTCTCGAGGTCTTTGCGTTGAGCCGGAGAAAGTGAAAATATAGCCACTTCAGAGCTCGACATAATTGCGCTACAAGACAATAGCAACAGCACGAGCAACAAAGGGCCCGCGCTGTTTAACAAGATCACACTATCGAATTCCATTCTTTACGTTACCAATAAGGCTGTAAAGGTAGCGAAAGAAAAAAAACGGGAAGATTAGAATTCAGTTTCTTCTACCATCTCGGTGTTAGTAGGAACAGATTCTTCCTTCTTTGAGTTGCTTAAAAGCTGAACATCGTCGGCTAACACCTCTAGAACGGTACGTTCTTCTCCGGTCTTTGCTTTATAAGAACGAGAGCGAAGCTTTCCTTCCACATAAACCAACATGCCCTTTTTCAAGTACAGTTCAGTAAATGTTAGACTCGATGATTTCCGCACTACTACGTAGTGCCACTCGGTATGTTCTTGTCGATCTCCTTTGGCGTCTTTCCAAATCTCTTTGGTAGCCATTGAGAAGTTCGCAATCTTGCCTCCGTTGTCGAAGGACTTAACTTCTGGGTTCCGACCCAGATGACCCACAAGGATCACTTTGTTAATGGTGTTTGACATAAAAAATAAAATTTAGTTAATGCGTCAAAACTATTTCGATCAAACACCCTTGGAAAGCAATGCTTATGCGGTTTTCATATATGTCTTTCTTTCATGTACTTCATCAGTAAGGCTGAAATTCCAGTAGACAAAAGTTCTTCCGAAGTTTTCGGAGTGTAGTTTTCTTCAGACATATTTCGACATAAACAATTGAAAAACTGCGCTGAAATTTTTCGGTGGCTGAGCACATGCGTATAAAAATTGTCTTTCTTCCACGTTGCATTTTGGGTGGAAGGGAACCGTTTTTGAAATTCAAGAAGAACCTCTTCCTCAGATAGTGGCACTTTCGATTCCACAAAAGGAAAGTCGTAGAGGCCAGCCCAAACGCCCGATTCGGGGCGTTTCTTCACCATAACACCTGCGGGTGTTTCTAACGCCGCGTAATACAGGAACAAAGGCTCCACCTTCGTTTTGGACGCTTTAACCGGAAAGTTCAAAACAGTTTGTGCGCTGAAAGCCGCGCAGTTCGTGGCAAGCGGACAGTCTGTGCATTTCGGATTCTTCGGGGTGCAGACCGTTGCACCTAGCTCCATCATTGCCTGATTGAAGTCGGCCGGTGCATGCGCTGGTATCCATTCATTCAACAACGATTGGAATGTCTTTCTAGTTGGGCCTTTATCTATGGGCAAATCAGACGCTAGAAAACGTGTGATTACACGGAAAACGTTTCCATCTAAAACGGCAACACGCTCGTTAAAAGCGAAAGACGCAATTGCCGCAGCGGTATAAGGACCAATGCCTTTCAGTTCAAGAAGTGAAGTATAAGTTGAAGGGAATTTTCCCAATTCTTGAATCTTTTTTGCGGTCGCATGCAAATTTCTTCCGCGGCTGTAATACCCCAGACCTTGCCACAAGGAAAGCACCTCGTCTATGGGTGCATTTGCAAGGTCATTCAACGTGGGGTAATGCCCTAGAAGCTTGTGATAGTAGGCTATTCCCTGATCTACGCGGGTTTGCTGAAGGATAACTTCCGACAGCCAAATGGCGTAGGGATCGCTCGTATTTCGCCAAGGCAAATCGCGTTTTTCTCGGTTGTACCACTTCAGTAAGGCGGTTGTGTCACGCGAATTCATATGGCAATCGTTTGATTTTAAGATTTTAGACGTATATTTGCACCCCCAAAATTGAGAAAAGAAAATCAAACAAAACGGAATAAGATGACGAAAGCGGATATTGTTACAGAAATTTCGAATAAAACGGGAATTGACAGAAATGATGTGTTAGCGATAGTAGAAGGATTCATGGGAACTGTGAAGAAATCTATGGAAGCTGGAGAGAATGTATACCTAAGAGGATTTGGAAGCTTCATCGTAAAGAAGAGAGCTGCGAAATTGGGAAGAAACATCTTGGCTAAAACCACGGTAACTATTCCTGCTCATTACATTCCTGCATTCAAACCTGCGAAAGAGTTTGTAGATGCAGTGAAAGAAAAAGTGAAGGTAGCAGAGAATGCGTAAATCGTATCTCATAGCCATTATTGTTAGTGTAGCCCTTGGGCTTATCGTTCTTTTTTTATTACTCCCTCAACAACCAAAGTCGGCCATAGAGAAGGCGAATAGCCCTATAGCAGACAGCGTAAAGATTCAACAAGCGATAGAGTTGGTGAACGGGCCTCAACCTATGCAGGGCATTCAAATGCTTTTGACTATGGTGGAAGAAAATCCGAACAATGTTGAAGCTCACTTCGTACTTGGTGAATTTGCAATTCGTTCTGGTCAAATGGAAAAGGCGGTAGCAAGATTCAATACTATTATTAATCTTCAACCACAAAATACATTGGCCTATATTTACAAAGGCGAAGCGCTTATGCAAATGGACAGTCTTGAAACAGCACTTGCCACTTTCCAAGCGGCTATTGCAACAGATTCTACATCGGGCATTGCCTTGGTGTATGCAGGGAAAATGAATGAGCAATTGGGTAACCTGCAAGAAGCGAAATCTTACTACAACCAGATTCTTCGCCACAATGAAGATCCTATTGTAAAGGACAGTGTGAATGCATTTATTAGGAAAATAGATATTAAATTAAAAAATAAGTAATATGCCTTGCGGTAAAAAAAGAAAGCGCCATAAAATGGCTACGCACAAAAGAAAGAAGCGTCTAAGAAAGAATCGTCACAAGAAAAAAGTTCGCTAGAACTTTGCTTGATACATCTGTATTGACGGAAGGCGCTTACATGCGCCCTTCCCGTCGTGCATTAAATCTTAGAAAAATTTGAACGCTGAACTAGTCATTAACGCTTCCTCCAAGGGGGTGGAAATTGCCTTGCTTCACGATAAACTCCTAGTAGAGTTACATCGCGAGGTTAGTAATACACAGTTTGCTGTGGGCGACGTGTACCTTGGAAGAGTGCGGAAAATGGTTCCCCACTTAAACGCTGCCTTTGTAGACGTTGGCTACGAGAAGGATGCATTTTTGCATTTTCTTGATTTAGGCCCACATTACCCTACAATGAATAAATACGTACGCCCCATTCTTGGTGGCGAACGTGCGTCTGGAGAATTAAGCAAACTTCAGAAAGAGCCCGAGTTGAAAAAAGATGGTGTGATTAAAGACGCCATTGGTCAAGGGAATGCTATTCTTGTTCAAATTGCTAAAGAACCTATTTCAGCAAAAGGTCCAAGACTAACTGCTGAGATTACCCTTGCCGGAAGGTATTTGGTGCTGGTTCCATTCTCGAATAAAGTTTCTCTTTCAAGTAGAATTACCAACGAAGATGAGCGTGATCGTTTGAAAAAACTCATGCAAAAAATTCGCCCACAAAACATGGGTGTCATTGTGCGAACCCAAGCGGTTGACACAAGCGTTGAAGAACTTGATCAAGACCTTACAGATTTAGTAAGCCGATGGGAAGAGTTGGTGAAAAACCTTCCCAACGCACTTCCTCCCAAAAGAATTCTTAGCGAAATCAAGAAGACCTCTTCAGTCCTTCGCGATTTATTGAACGATTCGTTCACTGCGATACACGTGAACGATGAAAAACTGGGCGCAGAGGTTCGCACATACATGCACAGCATTGCTCCAGACCAGGAAAAGACCACAGATTTATTCGATACATTCAACATTTACCGTCAGATCAAAGCCGGCTTTGCGAAGCAGGTGAATCTTAAGTCTGGCGCATACCTTATCGTAGAGCACACTGAAGCCATGCACGTTATTGACGTGAACAGTGGGAATCGCAAGAGTGCCTCTGCAAAAGATCAAGAGCAAAACGCCCTTCAAACCAACCTCGAGTGCGCGAAAGAAATTGCACGTCTCTTGCGTTTGCGCGATATGGGTGGAATCATATGCGTAGACTTCATTGATATGCAACAGAAGGAAAACCAAAAGGCCCTTCACGATGCATTGAAAGAGTATATGCAAGGCGACAAAGCGAAGCACAACGTGCTTGCCCCTAGCCGTTTCGGTGTGGTGGAAATTACACGTGAACGTGTGAAGCCAGTTACAGAAGTGGAAACACAAGAGACTTGTCCAAGTTGCAATGGTACTGGAAAAATTGAAGCTGCATTGTTGTTCGAAGATGAAATTGAAAACAGCATTCGCCTAATTGCTGAAACTACAGCACACAAACACATCGTAGTGGCTATTCATCCAATGGTGGAAGCCTACTTAACCAAAGGTTGGTGGTTCAACACCATCTTAGCGCGTTGGAAAAAACGATTCAAGATCAAAATTGAATTGCAGTCTTCGAGTAACAACGCACTTCTTGAATACAAGATTTTCGACGCGAACAGCGAAGCGATTAATATCGCTAAATAATAGGTAAGAAAGGTTAAGAGAAGGCAAGAGAGGGGAAGAAAGTGCGTAGCACGAATGTCTAAGACGAATGTTTTCAACGAATGCCTTCGACGGATATCGTCTGAATAGGTATATTACATATTTCCTTAAATTTGTTTCATGTTAAAACGCAAAATGATCAATGATCCGGTGTACGGATTTGTTACCATACGCCATGCGTTCGTTCTTGAATTAATTAATCATCGCTATTTCCAAAGGCTCAGAAGAATTTCCCAATTGGGTCTTTCGTCGTTGGTGTATCCGGGTGCTGGACATAACCGCTTTCAGCACGCCATGGGTGCAATGCATTTGATGCAAAACGCCATTGATGAGTTGCGATTGAAAGGACATGCAATTTCGCATGAAGAAGAAGTGGGATTGCTATGTGCCATTTTGCTTCACGACATTGGACACGGACCTTTCAGCCATGCGCTTGAAAGTTCTATTGTAAATGAAGTTCACCACGAACATATTTCTTCCTTCGCCATGCAGCGCTTGAACCAAGAGTTCAAGGGTCAATTAAATCTTACGCTTGAAATTTTCAATGGAACCTATCCAAGAAAATTCATGCACCAATTGGTAAGCAGTCAGCTCGATATGGATAGATTGGACTACTTGGCGCGTGACAGTTTTTTCAGTGGTGTTGTAGAAGGACAAGTGGGAAGCGAGCGCTTAATTAAGATGCTCGATGTGGTGAATGATCAGTTAGTGGTTGAAGAAAAAGGCATTTATTCTATTGAAAAATTTATTGTTGCCCGAAGGTTCATGTATTGGCAAGTGTACTTGCACAAGACCGTATTAAGCGCAGAATACATGTTGGTGAATGCTCTGCGTCGCGCAAAGCAATTGGCAGACCAAGGTGAGCAGTTGTGGGCTTCTCCGGCTTTACAATACTTCTTGAACAACAAGATTTCATTGTCTCATTTTGAAGGAAGCGACGAAGCGTTCGAGATGTTTATGAAGTTAGACGACATTGACATTCTTGGTTCATTGAAGGTTTGGGCATCAAATTCCGATTTCGTGCTGAGTCAATTGGCAACACGTATTGTCGAACGTAGACTTTTCAAGATTGAAATTTCAAGAACTGAA